>JAQQAK010000189.1 GCA_028527945.1 Spirochaetaceae bacterium | reverse complement strand
TAGCTTCAGAAAAAAATATCAGAGCCGACAAAAAAATTAAAATTACAGTTGCCGGGACGTTAACAATTGGTGGAAAGGTCATAAAAGAAAGTATAACTATAGGTAATGTAACTTTTATCTTTGATTCATCAGCACTTAATTATATTGAAGGATCCGGACCTATGGGACCTCCTCCTGGAGGAATGGACGGAATGGCTCCACCTCCTGGCGGAATGAGCCCTCCAGATAAAATGGGACCTCCTCCAGAAAACTAAAATTTTCAACAATTGAGGAACTTTCAAAACTCAGAAGATTTTAGTCTTGGAGTTTTGAAAGGTAAACTATAAAAAAAAGAAGATTACAGAGCCTTAGCTAATATTCAAATATTATTTATTTGATGAAGAGGAGGCTCTGATAATAAGATCCGGTTCAAGCAGTACCTTTCTGGGTTCAGGATCTTCAGGATTCATAGCATGCGCAAGTAAATCCATAGCAGTATTACCAAGGCTTTTAAGTTTAAGATCAACAGTACTTAATGGAGGATAACTGTATTGTGACTGAACCGTATTATCATGCCCAATAACAGTAAGCTCATCAGGAACCTTTACACCGTTCATTCCTGCAGCCGAAATTACAGCAGAAGCCATCAAATCATTACAAGCAAAAATAGCACTAGGCCTTCTGTCTTTTTTTAATAAATTACTACATGCGTCTCTCACAAGAGGAATTGCAGCTTCAGAGTTTCCATCTGCAATAACAACAAGATTTTCTTCCAAAGGAACAGCACCTTTCTCTTTTAGAAAATCACGCCAGCATTTTTCTTTTATATCATAAGAAAACCCATTGGCGCCTCTTAGAAAAGCAATATCACGATGCCCCTCACTCCACAAATAATCCATAACCTTTCTCATGCCAAGATACTGATCTACAGAAACAATATTAAAACCATGGTATCCTGAATAAGAATGAACAAAAACCATAGGAATTTTCTGAGCTACATTTTTAAAAACTCCGTTATCATGATTTTCACTTGAAGGATCAATAATTATAATCCCATCTACCCTGCGGGCCATGAGATTGTAAAGATATTCTTTTTCAAGAAGATGATCTCCTTTAGTAGAACAAAGAAACATCATAGCACCCTGCTCTATTACCCGCTTCTCTATAGTTTCAGTAATTTCCATATAATACGAGTTTGTCATTGAGGTTATCATAACCCCGATTGCCCTTGATGTTTTTCCAATAAGCCCCTGTGCTATGACATTGGGACGGTAATCCAGTTTTTTAATAGCGGCTTCTACATTCTCTTGAGAGTCTTTCCGAACCTTTTTATTATTTAATACTCTGGAAACTGTAGCCGTAGAGACTCCAGCTTCTTTTGCTATGTCTTTTATTGTAAACATTGCTTCTCCTGGTTGATAATAAACAACCTTACCGGAAAAGTCTTTCTTAACTCCCGGCTAAATAAAAACAGTAATCGTTTACACAAACAATCACTTACATTCAAATATAATATCAATGTTTAGCTCACAACACCAGCAATTTAAATCAATATTTAGAAAATACCTGATACAAATCATGGTTAATTGCATTTAACAAATAGATTTTTCTGAAATACAACTGTAAACGTTTTCAGTTTTTCTTGATTTATGACAAAACTAGTGATAGTGTTAATCTATGTAATTTTCAATAAAAATCCAAAGGAGGGTTTATGAAAACAACTTCAAAAATTATTCTTGCTTCAATGCTGATATTTTGTCTTATGACATTTTCAGTAATGGCATCAGGCTCACAGGAAGAAGCAACAGACTCAGGTTCAAAAAAAATTGTTCTAACATGGTGGACATGGTCACTTCCAACTGTTGAGGACTTTGTAGTGATTAAAAAAGGGTTTGAGGAAAAATATCCAAACATTGAATTACAAACGAGCGTTAATCAGATGGATGATTACCGCACAAAGCTTCAGGCAGAGTTTTCTTCAGGAGCAGGGCCGGATATTATTGGAATGCAGCCAGGTTCTCTTCTAACTCAATACAATCCTTTTCTAATGAATCTTGAAGGACCTGCAGGAGACACTCTTTCAAAACTTGTTCCCGCAGTTGTAGCAGACGCAAAGAAAAGATCTGGAGGAGACTCAATAAAGCTGGCTCCACTAGGATCCGCTGCAACAATGTTTGTCTATTATAACGCGACATATTTTGAGCAGGCCGGAATTACAAAGCTTCCTACAGATCTTGAAAGTATGAAAGAAGTAATTGCAAAACTTAAAGCAACATTTCCTGACAAACTACCATTAACAATTGGGCTTAAAGATAGCTGGTTCAATGGAGATGTATTTTCAATGTTTGCCAACATGGTTGAACCAGGAATCACAGAAAAAGCTGATAATGGTGAAATTAAATGGAACGATCCTAAATTTGTAAAGGCTATGGAAATATTAAAATCACTTGTAGATGAAGGAATTATCGAAAAAGAGGCTTTGGGCGTTTCAGTCTACGAAGATTCTATAGGTATGTGGGCAGATGGCAAGGCTGTAATGCATATAAACGGTGGTTGGGCTGTTGGAATGCTTTCAAATCCTGTCAACGTAAATGCTGAAGGAAAACCTTATGCTGACAGAAGAGGCGGAAGAGCTACAGATAATGATGTTTTCGGAGCTTTCCCTGTCCCCAATTTTGCCGGCGGAGAACCTGTTGTTCTTGGAGGTATAGATATGGGACTTTCACTTAATAAAAACTTGGAAAAAGATCCCGCAAAACTGGATGCAGCTTTAAAGCTTCTTGACTACATGCTGGTTGGAGATGGTAGAACTTACCAAACAGGAAAACCAGGAGCAGGGCTCATACCTTCACTACAGGGAGCATCCCTAAACAAATCAATTTACCAGGATAAAGCCTCATCTGATGGAGTAGATGCAATAGTTAATGCTACAAACAACAATATGGCTGGACCACGCGGGGTTTCAAACCCGGCAGTTTTTACCCAGATGGGAATAGTCGTACAAAACGTTGTTGCAGGAAATGATATACAGGCAGAACTGGATTCACTACAACTAGTTTCTGAAAAATAGAATTTTGCCAGGGCGAAGCTTAAGAAGATTTAAACAAGATTCGCCTTGGCCTTACTAATAATTATATGAAAACATTAACAACAAGCTCTCTTCAGAAAAAAAAGCAGAGCGAAACACTTTCAGGATATTTATTCTTAGCTCCTATTCTTATTCTAATGGGACTTTTTGTGTTCTATGGCCTTATATATGTTGTCAGGCTCAGTTTCTTTAAATGGAATGGTTTTATGCCAGAAACAATGGAGTTTAGAGGTCTAAAAAATTACAGAATCCTCTTTTCAGATCCTGTAACAATAAAAGCTCTTATAAATGTATTTATCTTCATAATTTTTACTGTAACAATACAGATGTTTCTGGGACTGCTAATTGCCCTTCTTCTACGCCCACATTTATTGGGCTCAAGATTTTTCAGGGCTATTTTTTATATACCAGTTACGCTATCTACTGTAGTTATAGCCAGGACATTTATGGGGCTATATGAACCATATTTTGGACTTTTGAATACCTTTCTAAAAGCAATAGGACAAGAAAACCTGACAAGAACATGGCTTGGAGATCCCAATACTGCTTTATGGTGTATCATTGCCGCCAATATATTTCAGTGGACAGGTGCTCAGATGGTCTACTATATTGCAGGATTAACAACAATTCCTGAAGAGATTTTTGAAGCATCACAAATCGATGGCGCCGGTTTTTGGAAAACATTAGGTAGCGTCATTTGGCCAAACCTTTGGCCTACTCATACAACTGTAATAATACTGGGAATGGTTGGAGGAATAAAAACTTTTGATATAGTTTGGCTGCTTACCCAGGGGGGGCCTGGAAACGCAACTCAATTCCCTGCGACCCTTCTCTATCAGGCCGTAGCTAAAAATTCACAAGCCGGGTATGGGGCTTCAATCAGTGTGGTTATGATAGCAATAAGCGTACTGCTTTCTGCGTTACAATTAAATTTCAACAAAAAAAGGCAGGAGGGCTGATATGTTTAAAAATTTAAGTTTGCATCAAAAAATTATAATACAAGTCTTATTAATTCTGCTGGCAATTATAAATCTTATCCCCCTGTCAAACGTATTAATATCATCCTTTAAAGGCGCCGGATTTGGAAACTATACTTATTTGTTCACTTCAGGCTTTCCGATTATCAGAATGATTCTAAATAGTATTTTTGTATCAATAATGCAGGTGCTGCTTATTATTGCAGCATCATCTCCTGCGGCATTTGCCTTCTCAAAACTTCATTTTAAAGGCAAAAATACAATTTTTATTTTACTAATGCTTACGATGTCGATATCAATGCTTTGTTTCATTTCTCCTCTTTTTCAAACAATGAAAAGACTTGGATGGATTAATACCTATATGGCTCTGATACTCCCTGCCGCCACCTTCTGGATGCCAGTTGCAGTATTGATACAGAAAAATTATTTCGACTCCGTTGGTTATGATCTTATGGAGGCCGCAATGATTGAAGGCGCTGGGTATTTTACAATTTGGCAGAAAATATATGCCCCTATCAGTCGCCCCGCTATAGTAAACGTAATTGTTTTTGCCTTTATTAATTCATGGAATGATTATTTAAATCCATTACTTTTCTCACGCACAGAAGAAATGCGAACACTTCCGATGGCAGTTGTATCTCTTACATCATCAATTTATGGAGCTCGGCCAGAAATAGTTTTTGCCTGTCTTGTTATTATGGCTATTCCGTCCATTATGGTATACCTGATTTTCCAGAACTACCTTGGCGAAGGAATGACAGCAGGAGCCGTTAAAGGATAAACATTTTTATTTGCCGGAAGTATTTCTATTCTAAAGATAATCTATCAGCGCTATGATTTTTATATCGGGGCTTTTCAATTCCAGGTCCCGTTAATTTATCAATACTTTTTTTAATCTTATTCACTATTTTTGTTAACTGGGGTTTACTTTTTTAGGCAAAATAGATATAACAGTGCTATATAACACCGTTATATTATTAAGGATTTATAGTGAACAAGAATAAAGCTGAACACGACACTACAACATATCAACGTATTATAGATTCAGCCACAGAAGAATTCCTTCGCCTGGGTTATAAAGACGCGTCATTACGCAATATTGTAAAAACTGCGGGCCTTACAACCGGAGCCTTTTATGGATACTTTCCTGACAAGGAAGCACTTTTCACAGCTATTGTAGAGCCGGCAGCAAGTGAACTAAAACGCAGATTTATAAAAGAACAGGAAGATTTTAAAACCAAAAGCCCAAAGCAGCAGGAACAAGATGTATTCAAATCACCAAAACCATTTTTAAACTGGCTTGTAGATTATGTTTATGAAGAGTTTACATCATTCAAATTAATTATTTGCTGCGCAGAAGGTACTCCATATGCTGACTTTGTAGAAACTTTTATCAGCATAGAAGTAGAGAACACTCTTGATTTTATAAATCAGCTGAACAAAATACGTAAAACACAAATTACAATAAAGCCAGAATTCATCCATATAATATCCAGCGCGTTATTCCACGCTATTTTTGAAACAATATCTCATAACATGAGCAAAGAAGACGCAAGAGAACATGTAAACAATCTCGCGGATTTTTTTTCATATGGATGGAAGGGAATATGGGATATATAAGAGAGGCTCAAGAGACTGCTTTCAGAACTCAAGAGACTATTCTCTGAGTGTCTAAAAGCAGTTCAATAATTTGCATTTTTTTTGTATATAAAATTAGCCTTTGCTAATATAATTTTTTAAGGAGAATATGATGAACACTAAATCAAAATCTCCCAATGGCTTAATGAGCTTTGCGGCAGCCCACTCGGGAGCATACGCAGCATCAGTCATTTTTGCGATATTGGGAGTAGGATGCCAGCTGGTACCCTATTTTGCTGTTTCAAAGCTTGTTATCGGCTTAATAACAGGCGTAAGGGAGCCAGCCTTTTTTATTAGGTGGTGCGTAATTGCAGCTGCTTTCTTTTTTGGTAAGCAGCTCTTTCACAGCGTATCAACTACAATATCACATAAAACCACTTTCAGGGTTATCTCGGAAATCAGATACAAAATAGCTGATAAACTGTCAAAAACCCCAATGGGTTATGTTCTGGATACACCATCAGGAAAGCTTAAAAATATTATAGTTGAAAAGGTTGACGGTATAGAGCCAACGCTTGCGCACATGCTTCCAGAGCTGACGTCCAATATTCTGGGTCCGCTTTCCATCATCATTTACCTATTTACCATAGACTGGCGAATGGCTCTGATTTCCCTTATCACCCTTCCTATCGGGTACGCCTGTCTTATGGGCATGATGAAAGACTATGACAAGAAGTTCAAAATCTACATAGACGCGCAAAAGCATGTTAACTCCGTATCTGTTGAATATATAAATGGAATTGAAGTGATCAAAGCTTTCAACCAGTCAGCCTCATCATATAAAAAGTTCACAGACGCAGTCAAAAAGAACGCTAACTATGCCCTCGACTGGATGCATGACCTTCAGATCTGGTTTGCCCTGGGCTACGGAATATGGCCTGCGGTATTGATAACAGTACTGCCGCTCGGAAGTCTTTTTATCATAAATGGAAGCCTTGCCATTCCTGATTTTATCACCATTATAATCCTGTCTCTCGGCATAATTGGCCCTATTTTGGCAGCCATTAATTTTATTGATGATATAGCAAAAATTAAGTCCATATTTACAGACATTCAAAACGTTCTTGATGAACCAGAGATGCAGCGCCCTGAAAAAGGACCAAAACTTACAGGCACAGAGATTTGTCTTAAAGACGTTTCGTTCTCCTATCACAAGACAACTGTACTAAAAGGAATAAACCTCAATATTCCGGCAAAAAGTGTAACCGCTCTTGTAGGACCTTCCGGTGGAGGAAAATCTACCATAGCAAAACTGATCGCCTCGCTTTGGGATGTTAGTGAAGGAGAAATAACCATAGGCGGAGTCAACGTTAAAGATGTTCCATTTAATGAACTGATGAATAACATAGCCTACGTTTCACAGGATAACTACCTCTTTGATGACACAATAAGAAACAACATCAGGATGGGAAAACCGTCTGCAACCGACGCCGAAGTTGAAGAGGCGGCAAAAGCGTCGGGCTGTCACGACTTTATAATGCAGCTTCAAAATGGTTATGAAACCGTTGCAGGAGGAGCCGGAGGGCACCTGTCCGGTGGAGAGAGGCAGAGGATAACCATAGCTCGTGCCATGCTTAAAAACTCATCTATCATCATACTCGATGAGGCCACAGCCTACACTGATCCGGAAAATGAAGCAGTAATACAAAAGGCAGTTGCTGGTCTTGTAAAAGACAAAACATTAATCGTAATAGCTCACAGGCTGTCTACAATAACCGGTTCTGATAAAATAGTTGTAATCGAAAAAGGAAAGGTTAAAGCTGAGGGGAGACATGAAGAGCTTCTTGAGAATTGCGCTCTTTACAATTCAATGTGGAGATCTCATATGGAAATTAAAGATGAGAAACTTGCAGGAGAAATAACATGCTAAAAACATTAATAAAATTCTTTAAATTCGCTAAAAGCGAAGCAGGACTTTTCAAAAAAGGAATAGTTTTTGGTGTACTCAGTTCTATTTTTGAAGCTTTACAGCTTCCAGCTCTGGCTGTTGTTATCAAAGCATTGGTTGAAGGAAACGTGACAGTCCAAACAGCATGGCTCTCATTTGGAATAATGGCCATAAGCACAGCAGGGGTTGTAATATTTAACCAGAGATCCCGCATGAGTGAGATAGATGGAAGCTTTCTAATGTGCGCGGACACCAGAACCAGCATTGGAGAACGGATGAAATACATGCCCATGGGGTTCTTTAACCAGAACAATCTGGGTTACATCACCTCTGCGGTAACATCAACCATGGAAGATATGCAGGATATCGCGCCAAGAATTGTTGAAAAGCTTCTGCACGGAATTATTCATATAGTAATAATTACAATTATGCTGATGTTTTTTGACTGGAGAATTGGCCTTATAACCCTTGGCGGCGCTTTACTTTTTATGCTTATAAATATAGTCATGCAGGCAAGGTCACGGAAGATATCTCCAAACAGGGTCAAGGCTCAGGAAAATATTGTTGGAGCCGTGCTTGAATACATACAGGGGATGGGGGTTGTAAAGGCCTTTAATCAGGCAGGGATTGCGCAGAAGAAAATAAAAGAAGCTATTGCGGATTGTGAAAAGTGGAATTTTGGGCTGGAAATAACTTTTATCCCCATCATGTTTCTACAGAGCCTCTGCCTAAAGCTTGTAAGCGTAGTTCTTATTGCCGCGTCAATCGCCTTTTACTTCAGCGGAACAATGGAGCTCTACTACTGTCTACTTATGCTCGTAGCAGCATTCATGCTTTATGGGAAATTGGACATGGCAGGTTCTGTATCAGCACTGATGAGGACAATAGATCTTTCCATTGACAAGGTGAACACTGTTAATAATTATCCTCTTATGGATACAGACGGAAAGGCTATCACTCCCAAAAACCTTGACATTGAATTAAAAGACATAAGCTTTTCATATGAGAGCAAAAAAATAATTGATGACGTCAGCCTCAGCATTCCACAGGGAACAACCACTGCCCTTGTAGGCCCTTCCGGCGGAGGGAAAACAACCCTATGCAACCTTATTGCCCGCTTCTGGGATGTCGATGAAGGAGAAATAACCCTTGGCGGGGTTAACATTAAAAACTACACCCTCGACAGCCTTCTGGCCAACATCAGTATGGTATTTCAGGATGTATACCTTTTTAATGATACTATTGAAAACAACATCAAGTTTGGAAAGCCTGATGCAACACATGAAGAAGTAATAGAAGCTGCAAAAAAAGCCTGCTGTCATAATTTTATTACAGAGCTGTCTGATGGCTATGACACAATAGTCGGAGAAGCTGGAGCTACAATATCCGGTGGTGAAAAACAGCGAATATCTATTGCCCGCGCAATCCTTAAAGACGCGCCTATTATTATGCTGGATGAAGCGACAGCAAATGTTGATCCTGAAAATGAAGCAGATCTTCAGCACGCTATTTCCGAGCTGACAAAAAGCAAAACAATAATTATGATAGCTCACAGGCTAAAAACTGTAAGAGACGCAAATCAAATTATTGTTCTTGAAAATGGGAAAATTGCTCAGCAGGGCAAACATGAAGAACTCTTTAACCAAAGCGGTATTTACCGTAATTTTATAAATGTAAGAGAAGACGCTCTGGGATGGAGAATTTGATATATTACATATATAACTAAAAGAGGCCTCTAAAGTCTGTATACAGGATTTTAGAGGCTTTTTTATTAGTGCTATTACAAAATACTTGATACTATAATAAATTTAATAATAGCATTAAGGTAATATATAGATATCCCGGTGAAGAAACTTTCAGTCTTACAATTTTTTTGAATAAACAAAAACCGTGGGGAAAAACTTTGAAGGAAAGCTATACAATGAAACGTTTGATTTTAATTCTTATACTAACTTTACTCATAATTATTCCAGCAGGCTTACGTCTTTTCTATCATATTGAAGAAAAGAGTCTTGATGGTGATTTCTTCTATACAGAAACAGAAGGTACCAGAATGCCGGTATGGGTATGCGGAAATCCTGATTCAAAAACTTTCATATTGTATCTTGCCGGAGGCCCTGGAGACTCATGCCTCCTACAACATTTTCATATACCAATGACCAAACTTGAACAAAAATATAGAGTTGTATACTACGATCAAAGAGGAGCAGGAAGATCTCGAGGCGGAGCAAATGCTGAAAAAATCACACTTAAGCAGTTTGTTAGAGATACTGATCATATTGTGGACTTGATTAATCATAAATATAACAACCCGGATATCATTCTTATGGGACACAGCTGGGGTGGAGCTCTTGGAACCGCTTATCTGTTAGATGATGAACGACAAAACAAAATAAAGGCATGGATTGAAATTGACGGAGGCCATAACTGGATAGGGATGGAAAAGTCTTCAAGACAATACGCGATGGAGTACGCTTCAAAACATACTGACGAAAAAAAATGGAGAAAGGCTCTTGAATGGTATAAAGAAAATCCAGTAATTAACAGTGAAAATATAGTAAAACACGCTCTCTACCTTAATGCTGCGCACGCCTACACACCCAAAGAGTCAGCCGCAGAAAATCCTTATACAATTTCATCATTAAGAATGCTTTTTTCCTATCGTACTAATGTTATAAATTCAAATTTCAGGACATGGAAGCTAGCCAGAATGATGGATACATTCAGCATTGATCTGAGCAGCGAAATGCATAATATAAAAATTCCGACTCTAATTTTGTGGGGTGAAAAAGATTATAGAATCCCGGTTGAATTTGCAATGGAAGCATATAAGAATATAGGGGCACAAGAAAAAAAACTGGTAATCCTCCCATCCTCAGGACACTCTCCTTCTGTTACTGATTTTCCACTTTACATTTCAAGTATAGATAACTTCATATCTCAAAACTAAAACTATATTAGAATTTTTATAGATGACCGCTCTTGACAAATAACAACCCATTAAAGTACAGTGTCCGTGTTTAGAGAATAGGAGAACATATGCAAATTCCAAAAGATAAAATAAAAAATCAGATTTTAATTTCAGCAAGAAGAGAATTTGAAGAGAAAGGCTATGCGGATGCCTCAATACGCGAAATTGCATGGGACGCCAATGTCTCAAAGAGTAACATCTATAACTACTTTGAAAACAAGAATATTTTGTTCACGTCAGTTCTTGAAGACACTATAAAAAAAATAGATAACGGATTAGATCTCATGGAGAAAGGTTTCAAAACAAAATCACAAAACAATTATAACGCTGAAGCCCAAGAAGATATAATGGAAAAGTTCATGGTTTTCGTCTTCCTTTACATTCGTGAACTGAAAATCCTGCTCTTTAAATCTGCCGGTTCAAGTCTTGAAAAATATAAGACCCAAATTATAAAAAAACTGGCAGGAATCCTTCGTTTATGGTTTTCAAATGAGGCTCCAGAAAAGGAGCTTCCTAACTTTTTTTTCAAATCCATAGCAGGATTTTATATAACAACTATTGAAGAAATTATAGCTGGGGATCTAACAGCAAAAGAAGCCGCTGGCTTTGCACCCCCGTTCCAGCAATTCGTCTACGGTGGCTGGAAAAATATCATTCAAGAGGAGAAAAATAATGATAAAAAAACTTCATAACTTATTTTGGTTATTAACAATTCTGCTTACAGGAATTCTAACCGGTTTTGTTTTAAGCCATTCGCTGATTCTTGGACCATGGTTTACATGGTTTGTTTCAAATCCAGAAAAAACACCGCTTTTATATGAGACCTATTCGGTATTTCGCCAGAATCATCCACCTACCCTGTACAACAGCATCTTTATGCTGCAAATATTCTCATTTCTTGTTTTTCTAATATTTGCTTCTATCAGAAAGTATCGAGCACCTTTAGCCCTAATAGCCTTCCTAATTTCTCTTGTTGTGGGAATAATTCACTTTGGCTCAGGCTTTGGTGAGCTTGAACACGCGGTATTATCAGGAGTCGCTAAAGACGCAGCTTCGCTCGCACGATACGCTAAATGGAATGTGCCTATACACCGCTTTCATTCAGCAGGTTGTCTGGCGTCATTTATATTACTTTGCTTTTATTACAAAAAAGAGGAGAGCACAAAATGAAAGAAAAAAGAATAGAGCATAAGACATCGAGAACCGCCGAAATAAATTGCGTAATTCGTGGCATCAGCTATCTTGAAAAGAATGAGGAGCTAAAATGCGAAGATTTTATTGCTCCGCGGATGATCCCAAACAAGGTCAAGCCGTTTCTCGGAATAGGCTTTCTGAAAAAACTCTTCAGAAACAGCCTTGTTCCCAGGGGCATGTTTGAATACATCGTTGCCCGAACAAAATACTTTGATGAAATATTTCAGAGGGTGCTTAGAGAGTCTGTTGAACAGATTGTAATCTTTGGCGCGGGTTTTGACTCAAGGGGAATCCGCTTTCTGGATGCTGATACCAGCACAAGGCTGTTTGAACTGGACGCGCCCTTCACACAAGAGGATAAAATAAAGCAGTTTCAAAAAAGAGGAATTACTGTTCCGGAGAATGTGAAACTCATTCCAATTGATTTTTCAAAGGAATCCTTTAAGACAAAGCTGCTTGAAGCCGGATTCGCACCAGAAAAAAAGACATTCTTTATTATGGAAGGATTAACAATGTATCTTGATTTAAGAGACATTGAAGAAACATGGACAAGCCTGTTGGAGCTTGCGGGCGAAGGAAGCCGGATACTGTTTGACTTTGTTTACGATTCAGTCATAAAAGAAGAAGGTCTCTACTATGGAGAAGATGATATCAGAAAAAGGGCTGATAAAACGGGCGAGAAATGGGTTTTCGGTATAGAAAGGGACAATATAGACCAATTTCTTGAAGCCCATAATTTTAAAGCCATAGAGTTTATGGACAGCCAAAAGCTGACGACCCGCTATATGCCAAAGCTGAGGGCAAAAATGAATGAAACCCATGGTATTGTTTTCGCGGACTGCGTGATTTGAGTAAACCTTTTTGACAGTAGTATGATAAAAACTGGCTTTCAACCAACTCAAACAAAAACAATGACCGGTATTGGAATTGATGTCAGGGGCAAAACAGAAATTATTATTGGCCGAAAGAGTGAGTAAATCCTAGACACCCCATCTATCAACATACTCATTAACATTAAACTTTCTACGACAGCCGTTTAGATTCATGTAGCGTATTTTTCCAAAAACAGGACGCTCTACCCAACCGCGGTCGTGTACCCCTCCAATAGCCCATGAACAACCAGCATAACCGTTTGGATCATTTCCATCAATGGCGTATTTATCATTCAACCCGACAGCAATTCTCATAGCAGATTCAGGATCTTTAGACCATTCAAGAATCTTTTTGGCCCAATACATCCTTAGATATCCATAAATTCTCCCGCTTTTTTTAAGCTGATTTTGTGCGGCGTTCCATAAAGCTTCATGGGTTTTGGCTTGATCAAATTCATCAAAATCATAGACATAAGATCTTACATCTGTAGAATGTAGTTTAAGACTATGTTTTGCCCATTCAGGAAAGCCATTAAAATTATCATAATTTTGATTATATAAACAAAAGTTATCGGCAAGCTCCCTGCGAACAATGATCTCATCAAGAAAACCTCCCTTCAAATCCAATTCACCCAAAAATCTGACTGCCGACAAAGCTGCCAACTGAGGTGAAATTTGTCCAAAATGCAGATGAAAGGACAGATTTGACTGAGCATCACGATTAGGATTATTTCTGTTTTCAGCATAGTCTTGGAGCTTGCTTGATATGAAATCCTCCAAAAGAGTAATACCGCCAGAATATCCAGAATGAATCTTTTTTACAGGAAAAAAAGATTCATCAACATTATATTCATCAAAAATTGAAGGCCAATCATTTGCTTCAACTTGTCCTGAGAAAGGCAATGAAAATCTTGATAAAAGATCTCCTACGTCAGGTATTGGAATAAGAAAGTCTTTTATCAGGCGAGAAATCTTTCCTCTCAAGGTATAGGCTCCATATTCTTGCTTATCTGAAACAAAGCGGCAGGGTACAATATTATGAGAATCAACCTCAATTACAGGTATGCTCAAATGCTCCGCAAGCCTTAGCTGTTGAGAGAGGTGATTTCTGAGTGGGAAAAAATCACAGAGAACCACTGTAGCAAAACGAGATATTGCATAAGCTTTTACAAGCTTCCATGGCTCATCTCCATAAAGAACAGTAAAGGAAATTCTAAGTTCAGACGCACGAGCCTCAACCTCTTTAAGGCCTTCAAGCATGAAAAGCATAACTCTTGAAGATGAACCAAACAAGAGCGGAGATAGTGTAAATACTATCTCAACAGGCACACCTTGGCTTGCGGCCAATTCCACAGAATGAATAAAAGCCCAGTTATCATCAATTCGCTGCTCACGGCTCATCCAGTATATTACAGCCCTGCCAGAAACCACTTTACTTCTGTTAAGAGAATAAAGTCTTTCACTGGAACAATATGATGTCATCTGCCTAGCCTTGAAAGAAAGACTTCATAGGCTATAACTTGAGAGTCTATCTCAGCATCTTTAACCATACCTCTACCACCCCAGCCGTGCCCCTGATATATATATAAAGCGTCAAGCTCATTCCTGATTTCTTCAATATCAAAGTTCTTCATAGCAGCCCTTTGCTCAAGAGCCAAAAGTGTAGCATCATAAACATTGTCGCCGGTTTCTTCAAAATTCATATATAGAAATATACTAATAGTTAATACAAGCGAAAAGGGGTAGAAGCAATATTAATCTGCTCCAGCTACATTGGCCCCTTATGAAAAATGGTATTGCTGAAAAGAGTAAACACTGGCCTTGAGGTCATTCTGGGTCTTAAGCCAATTCTCATAACCCTTTTTCCGGCTTTCCAATCCGGAACATCTTTTCCATTAGGATTTCCGCAGACCGCAAAGTTTGAAAAGACGCCTACCATAAAGTCTGAAACCATTTGATCTTTTTCATCAACCGGCCGCCACCACCCCTCCAGAGTACCGAAAGCGTAGCGAAGCTCGGCAGCATGCCATGCTCCAAGATTGTCTCCCGGCAGGGCGTGATCAAAACAGTAGTTGTAGCAGGGCGGCATGGCAGACTTTTTCTGGTTCCGAGTCCAATCCATAGCAAGATGATTTAACAGCAGAGGCATCATGTCATTGAAAGTAATTCCTATCATGTACGGAACAGATAACTGCTCGCGCTTTTTTACAATCGCTGAGGGATATTCAGGAATAAGGCATCCATCAATAACGGGTATGGTATAATACCGGCTTCCTTTGATATTTTCCTGAGCCTGCTTCCACGCGCGAAACAATGGTTCAGGCTCAATGTTTTTTAGATTTGCCATATCTTTTACACCCGCAAGTCTGCAAACCTCATCCCAAAAACTTCTTGTTTCTTCAGGCGTCCTCGCCTTGAGCGGCCCCCTCAAGACACCGCCGCCGCTCATCATAATAACACCGGAAACAAGGCCCCTTGTAATCCTCTAAGATCTCTAAAAATTTCAGCAGAATCAGTGTAACTGCTTAAAAAATCATTATCGAATGTATAATCCGCATATTTTAATATTGTATCATCTGTGACTATCTGTGAAAAAACAGCAGATGACAAAAAGAAAAGATAAAATATTATTAGTAAATTCTTTTTTAACATTATTTTCCCCATTAGATTTTTCTAATTTATAAGATTGAAAGAAATTACCAATCTCTCTTGAATCTATACAGATAATGCCCATCTTCTGTAGAATTTAAATAGTAAATATCTCCTTCGTCAGAAAGAACATAACCACTTGTAATATTGTCTCTATCTACACATTTTATAGACTTAATCGGAAGTCCCCTTGAATTCAATACAAAAATATATTCTCTCATACGAAAATATTGATTTTCAGATTTATCTTCACCATAAAATATCTTATTTTTAATATCTTTATGTTTATTATATAAATCTAATAAATCATTATTTATTGATACCGAATATAATTCCTTTGTTACAGTTCTTACCTTCTGAATAGTTTCAAAATCGCGACTCAGAAGTTGTCCATCCTTGTATATTATATATTCGTTAGAATACTCACTTCTTTCAGGGACTTCGGACACCGATTTTGACAATAATTGTCTATTATCAAAAACACCTTTTTCAATCCTTAAATTGTTACTATATTTTTCTAATTTATTTATAATCTGTTGAGCAGTTAAAGGATCTCTTTTATTATTGGTTATAGAACTTGAGCTTAAATTATCAAAACCAAAAAGCTCTCCATCATCTTTATAACCAAAAACTACATCTCCAACTGTATATAGCCCATCTGAACGTATGTCATGAAAAAGTTTTGAATGTCGAAGATCAATCTTAAAAACTGTATATCCTTCTTTATTAAATTTCTGTATCCCAGTATATCCATAATAAGAAATAAAATTGTCAGAATTCACTTCTATTCTATTTCCTACCATATAATTGTCTAGTTTTATACTTTTCAAAAAAACAAAATCTTGGTTAAATATACAAATCCTTTCATTGACATAGTCATTAATCACTAATTCTTTATTAGAATTAAAACAAAAAGCTCTAGGACCACAAAATTCATCAATATCATTATAACCTAATTGACCTTCATTAGTTCCACAAGGAAAGACAGTTACAATTTCCGGATTTTCAGCTATATATTCTTGTGCTGATACAATACTTGCAATTAAAACAAAAACAATCAAAAATAGATTTTTTCTCATTATTCTCTACTCCTTTAACAATCTTCCTATTCGCCGTTTTCTATCTGAACCATTTTCAGTATAACTGCTTAAAAAATCATTATCGACTGTATAATCCGCATATTTTAATATTGTATCATCTGTGACTATCTGTGAAAAAACAGCAGATGACAAAAAGAAAAGATAAAATATTATTAGTAAATTTTTTTTTAACATTATTTTCCCCATTAGATTTTTCTAATTTATAAGATTGAAAGAAATTACCAATCTCTCTCAATTTTATAAAGATGATGTCCGGTGTCGTCAGAATTTAAATAATACACATCACCTTCCGGAGACATAGCGGCTCCAGGTGCCCGATATAATTGATTTAACTTAAATCCTGCAATAGGCAATCCTAATTCATTCAATACTATATATCTTCGAGATCTTACCTCCCAAAAGGTATTACCTTCTTTATTCGGAACATTTATCTTCATAGAATATTTTTTATATTTCTCAAAATATACAGAATATTCATTACTTTCAGAAACCGCCCTAGTTAGAACACCATCATCTAATCCAACTATCTCTTTAAACCTGTCATAATCTCTATAGAGTGGTTCTCCATTCTGATAAATATGATATCCGTTATCAGAACTTGTTGTACGTTGAGGAACTCCAGAAGATGAAAAACTTCTTTTTTGCTCAACCGCTCCTTTCTCTATTTTAAGATTAGGATGATTTTTCAGGATTTCTTCTACAACAGAGTCTGTATCTAGTATATTTTTAAAATTTTTTACATTATCAACACCGGGATTCTTAAACCCAACTAAACCGCCATCATCTTTATATGCGAAGACCATATCTCCGTCAATAAAAAAGCCATCATCTGAAATTTCACTCTCTATAGCCTTCCCCATAGTCGAAATTGTGAAAATTTCATTTCCATCACTATCCATTTTCATAATTCCAGATATACCAAAATCTGCTATAATGTCCCCATCAATAACTTCCATATCAACAGCCTCTACTATTGGAGAATCTTCTATAGCTCTTATAAAATTTAAATCTTTATCAAAGATGCAAATCCTCCAATTTACATTATCACAAATATAAAGGTTACCATTCTCATCAAAACAAAAACCGGTAGGACGCACATCATTTCCATCAGATATTTCTTTATAATCATAACCTAAAGCCCCATCTCCGCTTCCTATAGGAAAGGTTTTTACAAGCTCTCCGGTTCTAACCGGCAGCTCCTGAGACCATAGCATATAATTTGTAACAACAAATAACACCAATAAAATACAAATTGTTCTTTTCACTTAAGTTCCTCCAAATAATAATTCTAATCGATTATAAACTTTCCTACTCTCCATTTTTTTCCTAATTTATTAATTAAGTATAGTTTTCTTAAATTAGTCACATTCCCAATAATTTTTGGGTTAGTACCCACTGTTGATTCAATCAATTTAACTTTATTTAAACTTAAATCTCCTCGTGTTTGACAACCATCATAATTTACATCTGCAATAATTGCGACATGATAACTATTTGGATAATACAGTATATAGCCAGGTAAAATCTTTGTTAAACCTTTTTTCAAATATTCTTCACAATTTGTTACTTCACTTAAATAAGCTGTTCCTGTAAAAGAATTATCACCAGTATAAAAAATTGATCTTCTATTCTTACCATAAGTCTTTGCGCCGCCATCACCATATCCATTATTCCACGACCATTCATACATTCCTGGTAAATCAAGTAAAGAATATAGATTATCATCATATCCTGCACAACTTTGCACAAAACCTACACAATCAACTCCGGCAGATTGCCCCCTGTAATAGTACTCATCATACCCATCATAACTAGATAAACCTGGAACATATGGCCTTACCCCGGCCAAAGAATCCAAGTCCCCATAATCATATGTATCTAATTCTACCAAAGATTCATCTTCTGCTATTTCTGCATTAATAAAATCTGAGGCAAGAACATAATATGTCCACTTACCCTCTGGCGCAGTTGTATAATCCCAATCAGTATAATATTGGTCAGGATTATTTGGATTAATTATAAAATCATTATCCTGTGCCCATTGATTTGCTACACAAATACACTTTCGTTGTTGTTCCATTTTATTATAAAAGTCTTCTGGAGCATCCTGACACCCGCTACTGTATGCTACAGCACCACTAATATTTATATCAGGATGTTTTTCATGCTTAAACCAAGTAAAAGATGGTATATTAAAATATGAACCATCACACATAACAAAATTTTGAGAATCTCCATTCCAATCATAATCATTACCAACATGTTTACCGTCCACAAAATAATTAGGCTCATCTATATACAAATTAGCGTTATCCAGTAACTTGTAATCAACAATACCAAAAAAATTAAGTGAATTATGAAAGGAATCTTCATCAGAAGAGTCTGCAGTTGAATCAAATGAAGAATATTCATATTTTTCGCCTTTATATTGAAAATTCATAACAAAATCATTACCAATATCAATAGGTTTATCAGAATTATTTTTTAGATAAAATACTGATGAGGTTACAGGATCACCCTCAGCATATTTTATCTGATATACAAGAATATTTTCATTACCACGGGTATCTGTACCAATATATAAACTTCTTTTAGAAATAGTCTTTGAAAAATCATACCCATCTTTAAAATAAGCATATAATACAATCTCTTGTTTTTTTTCCTTAAAATCATCTGTGTTATCATTGAAAGGATCTAACAAGCTTATATTAGTAATATCAATAAAAGAAGAATCAAAGAAAAGGCTAAAAAAACCTGATGAAGCCTTTATCTCATTACCAAGACCGTTTTCATCGCTCCATTCAACTACTCCATTATGATTATAATCATCATAATCCATATTATCATTATCAGTATAGTAAGATACCCATCGTGAGAATTCAATGCTACTATCAACAGTATATTCCAGCTTATCATCTACAGGAACAGTACAGTATCCTAAAGGTGGCAAAGTATTCTCCGCGGTAACCCATCTACAGAGATGGTTCCAATTTTAACATAGTATTCCAAGGTATCCAAATCAAACGAGGGAACAGAACACGAAAATAACATTATAATGCCAATCAACAACAGATGATAAATATCTTCCATTTCCAAACTTCCCATATAAAAATCTAT
>JAQQAK010000188.1 GCA_028527945.1 Spirochaetaceae bacterium | reverse complement strand
GAACGTAAAAGCTGATGATCTACACTGTCCCAAATGCTTATTTTTTTTTGTTTAGGTTCTGATAGATTTATTGTAAGATCTAAAGGAAGTGTTTTTTTTAGATTTTCTATTGGATCTTTTGTATTTGTTTGTAAATAATTTATACACATTTTATTTTTTCCCCGCTAAATAGTCCTTTATTAGTTTTTCTACAATTTTTTGGACACTGCTACCTTCTTCAATTGCTCTTATTTTTAATGCCTTGAGTGTCTTTTCATCTAACCTTAAAGATGTGTTTTTCTTGCTATCGTTTTTTTTATCCTTCTTTTTGGCCACAGAATATCCTCTTTTATGTCATGCTGTAATGACGTCATAATATTAATACGTCATGATAGACCTGTTATGTTTTGTTGTCAAGTTTCAGACTGTAGTTTTTTATATTCTATATATGTTGTTGATTAGTAGCAATATTGTGCAAGGATCGCACAATATTGCTATTATCGCAAGTTTTTTTATAAAAACTAATATTTATCTTCTATATCCAGATTAAAATTTCCATTGGATAATATTTTCAAATCAAATTAGGAGGAATTCTTTTATGAACAAAAAATTATTATCATTAGTTCTTATTTCAGGACTAATAGTATCCGGTGTTTTTGCCTCGGGTGCTCAGGAATCTGGTGACTCTGCGGGGAAAAAAGTTGCAGGTTTTGTCTGGTACAATTATGCTGACACTTTTATTACTTCAGCAAGAACAGTAGTGGCTAATGAAGCTGTAAATGGTCCAGTTGCCTTATTGTCAACTGATTCACAAAATGATATTGCTATGCAGGCAAATAACATTAACGCGCTTTTTGCTAAAAAAGTTGATTATATCTGTATAAACAATATAAGCCCCAATGACAGCGCTTCAATGATTCAGAAAGCTAAAGATCAAAATATCCCTATTTTATTTGTTAACTGCACAAGCCCTACAGAAGAGGAACTTGCTTCATATGATAAGGTTTACCACATCTCAAGCGCCGCAGAACAGTCCGGTTGGATTCAGGGAGATGCTGTTTCTGAATACTGGAAAGCTCATTCTGATGCTGATAGAAATGGAAATGGAAAACTTGATTACATAATGCTTGTTGGTATGCAGGGTAATTATGACTCTCAGATGAGAACTGATAAATCAATTGAAAGAGTAGTAGATAATGGAATAGAAGTAAATTGTCTTCAGGAAATGCTGTGTGACTGGCAAAGAGGTAAGGCAATGAATCAGGTAGCCTCTGTTCTTGCTGCAAATGGTAATGATATTGATGCTATTTTTGCTAATAATGATGATATGGCTCTTGGCGCAATAGAGGCTCTTAAGGCTTCTGGATATTTAGGTGATGGTCCTTATATTCCGGTTGTTGGTGTAGATGCTACAAAGGTTGGAGTTCAGGCTATTGAAGAAGGAACTCTTCTTGCGACAAGCCTTAATAATCCTGTAACCCTTGGAAAAACCATTTATAAAGTTTTAACACTTCTTGATGAAGGTCAGCCAATTACTGATGAAACAGTTGGCGCAACAATGACTGGAAAACATATCTGGCTCGATTATGTTGCAATAACAAAAGATAACATAGAAGACGCTGCATACTAAGTTTTTTATAACTTATTGAAAAAGATGTCCTTACGGCATCTTTTTCAAAAATTACAGTAGCAGCCTTAAATAGAAAAATTACAACTACAAGTAATCATATATTTTATAACAAGTTGTAATTTTTTCTTCATACACATTATGGAAGCTTTTTCAATAATTACACGACTAAAGTCTTCTAAGTTTTGAAAAAGCCTTTTTGCAGGAGTTTTTTATGGGAACCCCCCTTTTAAAAATAAACCATATTAGTAAATCGTTTCCCGGAGTAAAGGCTTTGGATGATATTTCATTTTCTGTAGAAAAAGGCCGTGTACATGCCGTAATGGGCGAAAACGGAGCAGGAAAGTCAACCTTAATGAAGTGTATTTTTGGTCTTTACCATCCGGATGAAGGCGATATTATTCTTTATGGAAATAAGTGCCTGTTTTCAAATACCAGACAGGCTCTGGACAATGGGATATCAATGATCCATCAGGAACTTCAGAATGTTCCTTCTCAAAATGTCATGGAAAATATATGGATTGGTAGAATTCCATATAAAAAGGTTATTTCTCCTCTGCGTATAACAGATGAAGATAAAATGTATAAGGATACCTTAGCTCTTTTTGATAAGCTTAATCTTGATATTGATCCCAAAAAGGCAGTAAAAGACCTTAGTGTTTCAACTTGTCAACTTTTAGAGATTGCCAGGGCTGTCTCTTATAATGCTAAATTAATAATTATGGATGAACCAACATCCTCTTTGACAGATAAAGAAGCCGCTATTTTATTTTCAATAATTGATATGCTCATTAAGAGCGGAGTATCTATTCTTTATATTTCACATAAAATAGAAGAAGTAATGCAGATATCTAATGAAGTCACAATTCTGCGTGACGGTACTTTAGTTGGAACATATAAAATAAAAGATATAGATTCTGATTTTTTAATTAGAAGTATGGTTGGCCGTGAGTTGACAAACAGATTTCCACAAAGGCCGCAAAATCCACATTTGGGCGATGTTATGCTGAAAGTTTCTCATCTTGAATCAGCTGTCCCAGGCTCTTTTTCTGATATCAGTTTTGATGTAAAACGTGGCGAAATTCTGGGTATTGGAGGGCTTGTAGGTGCTCAGCGTACAGAACTTATGGAGTCTGTTTTTGGTCTACGACCGGTTAAAAATGGAACAATTGAGATTAACGGAGAGCCTGTAACAATAAAGTCTTCAGGGGATGCTATAAAGAAAAAAATGGGCCTCTTGACCGAAGAAAGAGCCCGTACAGGAATTTTGGGTAAGTTGTCTATTACTGATAATATGCTTGTAGTAAATCAAAGATATAATTTACCACGGTACAGAAAAAATCTTATTTTTTTGAATAACACATTAAGAAAGAGTGACAGTAGAGAATATACAAAAGACCTTTCTGTAAAAACACCATCAATTGATACTCAAATAAGTTCATTATCCGGAGGCAATCAGCAGAAGGTTTTGCTTGGCCGATGGTTAATGCTTAACCCCGATATTTTGATTCTTGATGAACCAACAAGAGGGATAGATGTTGGCGCAAAATATGAGATTTATTTGATAATGAGAAAATTAACCTCTCAAGGAAAAAGCATAATCATGATAAGTAGTGAAATGCCCGAGCTGATGGGAATGTCTGACAGAATTATGGTTATGTGTGAAGGCCATTTATCCGGAATTATAGACGGAAAGACGGCAACAGATGAAGAAATAATGAAGCTCGCAAGCAGCTATTGATAGAGGATAACTATGGAATTGACGCAAAGTAATATAAAAAAGATTTTAATGGATAATCTATTGTATGTAGTATTGCTGTTTATGTTTGTGATACTAATAATTATTTCCCCGGCATTTTTATCATGGATCGTAATACGTGATATTCTTATGCAAAGTTCAACAAGATTGATAATAGCATTAGGGTGTATGTTTATCCTGATTGTGGCGGGAGCAGATTTGAGCGGTGGTAGAGTTGTTGGCTTGGCAGCTGTTATAGCAGGCTCCTTGGCTCAGTCCAGTACTTTTTATAACAAGTTCTTCCCAATGCTTCCTGAATTACCTGTAATAGTGCCTGTATTAATTGCTATTGGCATAGGGCTTCTTGCCGGGTTTTTAAATGGAATAATTGTAGCCAAATTGGAGGTTAATCCTTTTATTGCAACACTAGGCATAGCGCTTGTTGTATATGGTTTTAACTGTCTTTATTTTAATCTTCCCCCAAACAATTCTCAGCCTCTCGGCGGTTTTACTAAAGGCTTTTCTGCTCTTGGTGGTGGAGCGACACTGGGAATTCCTAATATCATAATAATAGCTGCTGTATGTACTATTATTGTGTATTTGTTTCAACGCAAAACCTGTTTGGGTAAAGAACTCTTTGCTGTAGGCGGAAGCAAGGATGCCGCAAGAGTTTCTGGAATAAATGTAGAGAAGATCCTTGTTTTGGCATATTCGCTTGCTGGAGCTCTTTATGGTTTGGGTGGTGTTCTTGAAGCTGCCAGAACCGGAAGCGCGACAAGCACTTATGGGGCTGGTTACGAGATGGATGCTATAGCCTCTTGTGTTGTGGGAGGATGTTCTCTTATGGGCGGAGTTGGATCAGTTCCTGGTGTAGTTGTCGGTGTTCTAATTTTTAATGTTATAAGTTATGGTTTAACCTTTATCGGGATTAGTTCTTATTGGCAGAATGTCTTTAAAGGCGTTATTATAATTTGTGCTGTTGCTCTTGATGTAAGAAAAAACCGTAAAAAGAACTAAAAATATTTTATTTTTTATAAGGTAGGTAATTAGTTTCAGGTGGTAATAGAAATGAAAGAAAGGAAAGCTTATAGACTTTTTGTTTTAATATGTTTTTTTATTTGTGTGTTGTTTTCTTCATGTTCAAAAGATCGAACTAATCATATCTCAAAACCATCTGAAGCTGATAATCCTTTTAATTATTATAGGATTTCATGCATTATTCCACATAAAGATGACGGTTCTTATTGGTCTGTAATTGTTCAGGGACTTGAGCAGGGCGGGAAAGATTTTGGTTTTGATGTTAAAATTTCCTATCCCAGTTTAAATTACAGCAGTGCTCAAATGATAGATCTTATACGTATGGCTATTTCCACAAAAGTTAATGCTATTGTTGTTCCTGGTTCAGAAGCAAAGGGTTTTCAGGAAATCCTTCAATACGCGGTTGATAAGGGAATAACTGTTGTTCTTGTTGATACAGATATGGAGTTTTTTAATGCTCCGCTTTATATTGGTAGTGACAATTATCATGCTGGAGTTATAATTGGTGAGCAATTAGCTGTTTTATCCGCTAGAAATGCATCTATAGGTGTAATTAGCGGAGATAAAAAATACCATAATCTTGAACAAAGACTTGAGGGGGTGGCGGCTGTTTGTGATAAATATAAAAATATGCAGATAAAAGCGATAGAGTATGACCATTTTGATTATTTGCGAGTTCAGGATTCTTTTCAGCGCTATTTAAAATCTCCGGAGATTGATACTATCGTTTGCCTTGAAGGAACCGGAGGTATGGCTATTAAGCAGATAATCAATTCAAAGCCTTCTATTCGAATTATTGCATTTGATGATACTCCGGAAGGTTTATCCTTGATTTCCAGTGGGTTTATTGATGGCTTGCTTGTTCAGCAAAAATATAAAATGGGATACAAGGTCATGGAGCAGCTTGATAAACGCAATAGAACAGGGAGATTTACTTCCTCTAAAATCCTTACAGATTTGAGGTTTCTATATGCAAATCCTGAAAAATAAAAATTATTTTTCAATGGTAAAAAAATCATTTTTAAGTTTAATTGTAATTTTTATAATGGTTATAACTATTGTTTTTTCCATGATTAATAATCGGAAAATATATAACCAGTATCATGAATTAATTGAATCCCAAATACATTTTAACGACTTTTCCATTAAGCTTGATTCAATCAATAATAGATTATCTTTAGGCTATATGTATCAACGTTTTGATCAAATAAAAGGAATAGAAAAAGATATTCAGGAAGTAAAGAAAGAGAATCAGCAATTAAAAAAAAAGCCGTATCTGGTTTCAAGAGCCTTTGTTGATTACTGCAATATGGTAGATACATATCTTGATGAATGTTTGAAGTTGGCATTTATGCTTGAGCACACAGAGGGGGAAGATTTTTCTTCTGAAGATTATAAATCGCAGGAACTGTTATCGCAATTTGAATCCTTGCAATACACTATTTCTTATATAAATATTAATTTCAGGGCCGTATATTCTGAAGAAGTAAAATACATTCGCAAAATAGAGAAGGGGATCTCTATTAGATATATGCGAGTCTTGGTAGTTATTTTATCGTTGTTATTTGTGGCAGTTCTTATGTCTGTTTTTTATGTAAAGTCTATTTCTAAGACAGCAATGCAGCTAAAAAAATTGACCGGCTTTGCTTCTAAGCTTAGATCTAATCCATATTTGGAAGAAGAGATAGTTATCACATCGAATGATGAGCTTGCAATTTTTGCTATGGCATTTGATGAAATGGTAAAAACTATTCAAATACAAATAAACGAAATAAAAGAAAATGCTGAAATTAGGGAGAAGCTAAAAAATACTGAGATAGAACGTCTTGAAATAAATGGGAGCCTTCAGACCAGCAGGTTTCAGCTCTTACAGTCCAGAATAAACCCCCATTTTTTGTTTAATACATTAAATATGATTAAAGCCACAGCTCTTTCAGAGGGCGCTGATCTTTCGTATGAACTAATAGAAACCACAGCACAGCTTCTTCAATACAATCT
>JAQQAK010000187.1 GCA_028527945.1 Spirochaetaceae bacterium | reverse complement strand
CCAGCAACTGGAACCTGTACTTTTTTATCATAAGAACAAAGGAGGGTGTCTATGTATACCATTGGTCAGTTTTCTATTATGACGAAAATTCCTAAAAAAACATTACGCTATTATGATGAAATTGATTTACTAAAACCAGCTCAAATCGATTTTGAGAATAATTATCGGTACTATGATGATAATTCGTTAATGACCGTGCAACAGGTATTAATATATCGAAGTTGTGAAATGTCTTTGGAGCGAATAAAAGAAATCATTTATCAGCCCCATAATACAAAAGATCTGAAACAAATATTAATGTCTCAGAATGATTACCTGAAACAGAAAGAAACTGAAATACGTCAAAGTCAATCTGTTTTAAAGAATATCATTAATTCTCTGGATGAGACTAATAAGGAATCTGTTAAAGATTATTTTCGTGAGGCAAAGAACATATTGAGCATTCGGAAGGTAGGAAATCATAGCATGATTGGAGAAATAATTAGTGAACTTTTTGAGAGTGCTGTAAAAAATAACTTATCAGTTGTTGGGTCCCATACAATAATTTGGCATACAGATAAGGATTTTGCTGAAGATTCAATTGATATGGAAATCTATATTCCTGTAAAACCAAATAAAAATTGTACTATACAGACTTTGAAAGAAAGTCCCAGGCAAAGATATTGCGAGATTGTTCATCACGGGCCTATGGCAACCTTAAGTTCTTCCTACGCAATGCTTTATTCTTTTATCGAGGAGAGTGAGTTAGTTATAAGCGGCCCCTTTGAAGAGACATTTATCTCAGAAAAGAGATTTATAGATCCTCGAAAGATGAAAATTATTATTTCCGCTCCAGTTGAGGAGCCTTCAAAATGAAAAGTATTCTTGATTTAAGCTGGGAAGATATCGATTTGCTTCCTAAAGACAAAACTATTTTATTCATGACTGTTGCTCCAGTAGAGGAGCATGGAATACATTTACCTGTAGGAGTTGATATTCAACTTGGTGAATATTGGCAGAAGAAAGCTATTGAAAATTTGTGTGATGAATATCCTGATTATCATTTTTTATCGTTACCATTTTTTTCACTTGCTGCAGGTAGTATGAATGGATTTCCTGGATGTATTTATATTGAACCTAAACTACTCAGGAAAGTAATGTTTGAAGTATTTAAAAATATTCATTCATGGGGAATAAAATATTTGGTTGTAATCGCCTCACATGTGGCTCCTTTCCATTATATGGCTCTTGAAAGAGGCTTGATTATTTAAAAAAAATTACCAAATATTGTCTTTGGCAATGGAGTTAGGTTCTTAAAGCATTGTTCGATTTATTTTTAATGAGGAGTTTATATGAGTTTAGAAATAAAAACTGATTGTAATAATATTGATTGGAATGAAGTTGTAAATATTCTTAAAATAGTTGATATGGCATATCATAATCCAGAAACTCACCAAAAGGCGTTTGAAGCCAGTCATGCCGTTGTCTTTGTTTATGATAATAATAAATTAGTAGGATTTGGCCGGGCAATTTCTGACGGAACATATCAAGGAGCAATCTATGATGTTGCAGTTTTACCAGAAACACAAGGTACAGGAGTTGGCAAATTAATAATTAACAAAATTAGAGAGGCGCTCCATGATTGTAATCTAATCCTTTATGCTACACCGGGTATGGAAGGATTTTATCAGAAACTTGGTTTTGGTCTTATGACTACTGGAATGGCCATGTTTACGACATCCAAAGCGATGTCAAAATTCACTAAATGAATATTCACCAGGAAGGTTTTATGCCTTAATACTCTGCGCCGAGATCGTTAAATTTAAAACTGCAGCCCCAAAATAAAAGGAGTAGCGTTTTTAAGATAAATGTTTTATAGTATGTGAGTAATGAAGATATTAAAAGGTATTTCAGCCTCTCAGGGAATCGCTATAGGACGAGTGTTTTTTTATCTCGACGAATATTTAAAGGTTCCTGAATATAAAATATGTGAGTCCGAAATTGATAAAGAGATTGAAAGATTAAATAAAGCTATAAAGAAAACTAAAAAAGAGCTCTATAAATTAAAAGAAAGCATGGGAGGAGATAAGGGGATCAGTGAATCAGGCTTTCTTGAAGCCCATATTCTGATGTTAGAAGATCCCGAACTTCTCAAAAGAATAAAAACAATAATAAAGAAAGAATATTCAAATGCTGAATGGGCCTTGAATAAGACTATTCAGGAATATATTGAAATCCTTTCTGCTTCTCAAGATGAATATTTACGAGAGCGTGCTTTTGACATTCGAGATGTAGCTAAACGTTTGCTTGCAAATCTTTTATATAAAAATAGAATTGATTTATCTGATATTAAAGAAGAAGTTATACTTGTCGCTCACGAACTGCTTCCTTCAGATACTCTTGCCATGGATAAACGTATGGTTAAGGGAATTGCTACAGATGCCGGAGGAAAGACTTCTCATGCGGCAATTCTTGCCCGAGCATTTGAGATTCCTGCGGTTCTTGGTTTAGGCAATATAACCGCAGAAGTCCGTAATGGCGATAAAATAATAGTTGATGGAACAACTGGTACTATAATAATACAACCGGATGAGGCAGCGTTAGAGCTTTACCGGAACAAACTATTTGAATGGCAGAAAAAAGAAGTAGAACTCTTAGATTTAAAGACAATTCCGGCAGAAACAAAAGACGGTAAAAAAATCTTTTTGATGGCCAATATAGAAATTCCCGAAGAAACAGAATCAGCCCTATCGCATGGCGCTGATGGAATAGGGCTTTACCGTTCTGAGTTTTTCTTTATGCAGCCGGGTAAGTTTGCTTCAGAAGAAGAGCAGTATCAGGCATATAGTAAGGTTCTATCATCTATGGAGAACCATTCTGTAACAATAAGGACAATAGATCTCGGCGGAGACAAAATGCTTCCGGGGACTAATTTTACAGAAGAGCCAAATCCTATCCTAGGCTGGCGCTCAATCCGTTTTTGCATGGGTAACAGAGAAATTTTTGAAACTCAGTTACGGGCTTTGCTTAGAGCTTCTGTTCATGGTCAGCTAAAAATTATGTTTCCAATGATATCCGGAGTAGAAGAGCTTGATGATGTACTTGCTCTTTATAATCAGGTTAAACGTGATTTTGATAATAAGGGTGTAGAATACGATCATAATATTCCACTTGGAATAATGATAGAAGTCCCTTCTGCCGCAATGACAGCCGATATCCTTGCCAGAAAGGTAAAATTCTTCTCAATTGGAACCAATGATCTTATTCAATATACTATTGCTGTTGACAGAGGTAACGAAAAAGTTGCATATCTATATGAACCCTTTCATCCCGGGGTTTTACGCCTTTTAAAAATGGTAATTGAAGGAGCACATTCACAGAGTATTCCTGTTTCCATGTGTGGTGAAATGGCTGGTGACCCATACGCGGCGGTTATTCTTCTCGGGTTGGGATTGGATATTTTCAGTATGAGTTCTTTAAGCATACCTGAAATAAAAAACATTATTAGATCTGTCTCAATGATTGAAGCGGAAGAGCTTGTAGGTACAATTTTTGATATGAAATCTTACCGTGAGATAGACCGTTTTGTACGAGGATGGATGGATGAACGATTTGAATATCTCAGGCGGGAATAGGCCTGTTGTTGCAATAGCCGGACGGCCTAATGTCGGTAAGTCAACGCTTTTTAATAGAATAATAAAGTCTCGTAAAGCTATTACAGATCCTACTCCTGGAGTTACTAGAGATCCTGTAGAGGGCGTTACAGAAATAAATGGCAAAGAAATAAAATTTATTGATACTGGTGGCTACAAGCTTGATCAGGAAGCTCTCGATGATCTGGTAGTTGCCAGAAGTCTTGAAATTGTAAAACAGGCAGATCTTGTAATTCTCATGCTTGATTTAAAAGAAACCACTCCTGAAGATGAACTCTTTATTGAAAAGATGCGTCCTTTTTCAGAAAAACTCATACTTGCGGTTAATAAAGTAGATGGGCCTGAAAAAGAGGATCAGATTTGGAATTATTATTCCCTTGGATTTGACAAGGTTTATCCAGTTTCAGCCAGTCATGGCTACGGTTATAGTGAATTACTTGACGCGGTTTATGACCGGCTTAAAGATTTTGAAGGTTCCGAAGAAGCTGATGATACTTCTTCAGATATAAATCTTGCAATTCTTGGAAAACCAAATACAGGCAAGTCTACTTTAACAAATCAACTTACAAAGTCAAAATCTTCTATAGTATCAGACATTCCTGGTACAACTCGTGATATTGTTGAGGGATATTTTAGTTACAAAAAGAAAACTTTTAAAGTTCTTGATACCGCTGGAATCAGGCGTAAAAATAAAGTTAATGAAAATGTTGAATACTATTCTGTAAATAGAGCTATAAAAAGTATAGATGACTCAGATGTAGTATTGCTTATGATCGATTCTATTGAAGGACTCTCTGATCAGGATAAAAAAATTGCTAACCTCATTGTAAGAAAAGGTAAGGGCGTTATCATTGTTCTTAATAAGTGGGATTTACAGGAAAAAGTTCCAAACGCTTTTGAAGCTGTTTCTGACAGAGTAAGATTTCTTTTTCCTATTTTATCTTTTGCTCCAATTGTACCTCTTTCCGCAATGAAAAACGAAGGTATAGGAGAATTACTCGATACTGTAATAAAAGTGCATCATCAACTCGGAAAAAGGGTAGAGACCTCAACCCTCAACAGCCATTTAAAAGATTGGGTAGAGGAAAATGAACCGCCCCGCGGCAAAAAAGGCCGTTTCAAAATCAAGTATATGACTCAAGTCAGTGCGGAACCTGTTAAATTTCTTATATTTGTGAACAATAAAAAGAGTTTTCCTGAATCGTATTTGCGCTACATTTTACGTATGATCAGAACCGACTTTGGTTTTCCTTCAATACCTATAAATATGGAATTAAGAGGAAATTAGAGAATGCTATGGAATATCTTGGTATTAGTGAAATCTGCCGCCTTTTAGATGTAAAACCACACGTTTTACGCTATTGGGAACAGGAGTTCGAACTTGTATCGCCAAGAAAAGATCGTACAGGAAAAAGACTTTATTCCAGAAATGATATAAATACCTTATTCAGAATAAAACATCTCCTTTATGATGAAAAATATACAATAGAAGGTGCCAAACAGCGTATTTGGAAGGAATTGTCTCAGGATTCTGTAGATGTTCAGGCTGCTGTACATGCTCTTAGAGATACGCTTGTTTCATTATCAATTAAAATTGAAGAAATGAAACATAAATAAGTTTGAAGCCTTTCTTGTGAAGAAGCAATTAATGACGATAATAATTCTGTGAAGCGTTTAATATTTTTTTTTCAAATTATGATAATATCTTCATTCCCATTATTTTCCTTTTCTGAAAATAGTGAGGCAAGAGTATCTCTACGTGAAATGATAACAGCTCCTACCGGAGATGTTCTTTCAATGCATGAACGAATTATTGATCAGTATACAGATGGTAAAAGGGTTCGGTTTGAAGTTCAAAAACAGGACGGATTTTTTTATTTACTATTTTTGAATGAAGTAGATGGAGACTTTCCTGTTTGCGGAGAAGGTTCTTATATAATAAAAAGAAATCTGACTGATGGTAAATTTGTTCAAGTCAAAGTTTTTCTAAAAGATAATCCTGGTTGTTATGTAAGATTATTTCCAATGGATGAAAGAGCTGTAATGGAAATATATTTATATGGAAAGAAAGTGTATTCCAAAATAAATCTTCCTTTCAGTTTTGCTGATATTCTTATAGAACCATTTTCTGAAATTATTAATTCTACTATTAATATAGTCAATTGGGATCTTGTGTTAGGCAATGTTAAGCAGTCTCTTTTTGCCGGTAAAAAAGATATGCTTCAGCAGATAAGGTATTATTTACCTGATCTTAAAGATGCTGATGATGGAGCAATAGATTTTGATGGAAGTTATGTATATATAGAAACTCTTGCTCCGCAGCCGGAAGGTGAGGGGGGGCTCAATTGTTCCGGTTTTGTCAAATGGGTTGCTGATGGTATCTTTTTGGCAGAAACCGGAAAATATATGTCCATTAAAGATCTTAAAGAAAAGCATTTGGATGAAAGGGGAAACCGCTGGAGCCGTCATAATGAAGAAGAGCGTGACCCTTATTTTGGCCTTGACTGGAGCCGGAATATTGCTGTTTCAATTGAAGATGCCTCTTACGGTGACGTTAGAGGGTATAAATCTGCTGATGTAGATGATGTTCCATGGTCAAAGTATACGCCTGATGTGGGTTTTCCTATAAAAGACTTGAAGCTTGTTATGTATTATCTTGCAATTATGGAGCCTGAAAATATTTATATTGCCTCTGTTAATGTTCCTTGGGGTACAGAACCTATTTTACAGCAGCATATTCATGTAGTAGTGCTTCTTCCTCTGATAGACGAAAATAAAGATTTTAAAGATCTTATCTTTGAAAGAAATTTTGAATCTGATTCTGAATCACTAATAAAAAGATATCCTAATGCTCATATCCATCTTGTAAGAATAAAAACTGTCAGTGGTATACATTTGCCAGAGGTTACGCATAAACGTTCGATAGATCTTGAAAGTTTACTAAGACGATGATTTTTTTCGTATAAATTCCTATTTTTACATGAACTTGTTCGATATTGAAAAATAAAGTTTACCGGTATATTCTTTTCAACAGATATGAAAAGAACAGCTTTTTTACTTGTTTTGTTTTTTGTTTTTTCAGCTCTGGCTTTCGGAGCTGAAAGAGAGCTTTTTCGAGAAGCTGAAGGCCGTTATCAAAGCGGCAATTATGCTGCGGCGCTTGATTTGTATACAAGGTTTATCTCCGAGAATCGGATTTCAACCAATATTCCAAACGCGGAATTTAAAAGCGCTGTATGTCTTTATCAACTTGAACGGTATGAAGATGCTCTGGAACGTTTTAATCTGGTACGTAATAATTATAAGAATACAGACTATATTGAAATTGTTCCTTTCTGGCAGGGCCGTACAAGTTTGGAATTAAAAAATTATTCAATGGCTGCAGATTATTTTGATGAATACATCTCTTCTGCCGCAGAACCTCTTATTTCTGAAGCGTATCTTTACAGGGCAATGTGTTTTAAACAATTGGGACGCATAGATGATGTAATTTTTTCTTTGGAAATACTCTCTAAAAGATCTGACTATGCTGATAATGGCTATCTTCCGGCTCTTCTAATGTCGTCTTATCTGAAACAGGAAAAGTATAACGATATTGTAACCTACTCGGAAGAAGTTGATGAAGACAGTTTGGCTCCTGAATATTCAGAGCGTGTTAAACTGTATGAGGCTGAAGCATTTTATAAAATCGATAATCTTGATAAAGCCTCTGAAATTTATTCAGAACTTAAAGATTCTGATAGTTCTGTGTCTGGCCCTGCATGGCAACGTCTTTTTTCTATTTATCATAAGACTGGCCGGGATTCAGAACTTCCGGCACTTCTTCTTGAAGCTGAAAAGAAACTAAAGTCTAATCCAGAAATTCTTGCTGACTTCAGAATGAGAATCGGTGTAGCTTCCTATCTTGCAGATGATTATGACACTGCCGAAAGATATCTTCTGGCAGTTTGGGATGCAATGGCTCCTCAGGATATGAGCGCTATTGTTCCTCTTTATTATTCAAAAATTCTCGAGCGAAATGATCGTCTATATCGAGCTGAAGAAATACTTGAAGTGTTTCTCGCAAATTCTACAGATATGAAGGCGAAAATATTGGTGCGCTTGGCAGAATTGTATACAAAAAGTGGTAATTATGCTGCTGCTGATTCAAAACTGAATATTTATTTTGCTGAATTTGAAGATTCTCCAATAAGAACTGATGCCGCTTATCTTAAATCATATATTTGTTACCAGCAGTCAAAATATGAGGAGGCGCTGGAATATTCCAAGCAGGCTTATAATAGTGATGAAGGCGGAGAACGAACAATAGCCTTGCTAAGGTTAGAGTCCACTCTGCTTAAGAAGCTTGGACGGTATCAAAAAGCAGCTGATAAATTATTATTGTATCTTGGTTATCAGCCTAATGATGTTGACGCGCGACTTGATTTATTAAGGCTTAATTTCCTTATGAAAAACTATAATAAGATCCTTACAGATTCTGTTGATTTTAAATGGATTCTTGATTCTATGGGAGAAGAGCAGGATGTTTATCTTCTTTGTTCATATATAACTGGTTTATCTGCTATTGCGGTGTCTGACTATAGCCGTGCTGTTACAGAATTGTCTTCTATTACTCTTGTAAATACAGAAGAGGCTGGATTGACAGAAATCTATCCCTACGCGCTTTTTTATAAAGGCTGGGCCTTGTACCGTGCTGCCGATTATCAAGATGCCGCGTCAGATTTTGATGAGTTGATAAATGATTTCCCTTCATCAGAGTCAGCTGCTGAGGCTGCTTATCTCGCAGGATGGTGTGAATATATTAATGGTGACTATGAAAAATCCTCTTCATATTTTGTAAAGTACACAATGTTATCTGATGATGAAGAGCGTGGTAACTTTATGTATGCCAAAAGTCTTGCTGAGCAAAAACGTTATTCAGAAGCGGTTAATATTTTTGCTGAAATACCGCGGAAGAATCCTGAATCATTACTTGCTGATGATGCTCTTTTTGAAAAGGCTGCTCTAAATGCTCTTATGGGAAATATAGAACAAGCTGCTGCCGATTATGAATATCTTTATAAAAAAATGGGCGGAAAGCTTGCTGAAGAAGGAATGTTCAGACGTGGTGAGCTTTTTTACTCGTCAGAAGATTATATTTCCGCGGCAGCTGCTTACTCAGAATTCAGACAGAAATATCCTGAGAGCAGCCTGTATGATGCGGCCTTATACTGGGGCGGAATGGCTCAGTACCAGAGTGAAGAATATTTTGGTGCTGCTTTATTGTGGGAAAGTTTAATAAAGAATTACCGTGATTCAGTTTTTAGAGCTCCGGCTATTGTAAAGACAGCTTCTGTTTATAAAGATTCAGGAGATTATTCAAAGGCTCTCGAGCTTTATGAAAAATGCAGGCTGGAATATCCAGATACAGATAAGGCCGCTGACGCAGCTCTTGAATCTGAAAAAATCAGGCTTCTTATGAGTGGTTTATCAGAGAAAGAGGCTGATCTTAATGTTGTAATAACAACTGAAGGCGGATCTGAATCTTCTAAAGGCCGTCGCGCAATGGTGGAGCTTTCAGCTCTATATATTTCAATTGGCGGTGAAGATGTAAAACCTGCGCTTTCTATGTTGAATCAGGTTCTTTCTTATAAGGATAAAGATCCTGAAGCAGCCGCAGACGCGCAATTTTATATTGGAGAGAATCTTTATAGGCAGAACAAGTATAAAGATGCAGTTCAGTCTTTTCTTTCCGCGGCAGAAATAAATCCTTCAGATAAAGATTCTACTGCAAGAGCCTTGTACCGTGCGGCTGACGCGGCTGTTCTTGCAGGCAGCCGGGATGATGCGAAAAAACTGATAAAACGTTTAAAAAATTATTATCCCGGAAGTTCGTGGTCGTTTGAAGCAGACAAACTCCTTAAGGAGGGAAGATAATGAACAAACTTGTTTTTAAAATATTTACCTTTTCTTTTCTCTTTTTAATCTTTTCAGCAGTTTTTTTGCTTGCTGAAGGTTCAGAAGTTGAATCCGGCCCGGCAGAACCTGACTCAACTGATATTATTCTTCCTGAAATGTATCTTGAGATAGAAGATCTTACCATAGAGGAAATCGATGCTGTTATTCCTGATGATGACTCCGTTATGTTTTTATCTATAGAGACGACTCTTCCTGAGCCTGAACAGATAAAGATTCCGGCAGAGGCCTTTGCTGTTGATTCATTAAAGGTTCCTGGAAGTTCAGAAGAGAATAATGCTGATAATAATACATCTTTCTATTGTGAAGGTACTATAGGAGGAGGGACTTCCGCAAATATTACAGGAGATATCAACCTTTATCATATTGGTCAGCAGCCGGATTTTCGTTTACGTTATTTTCATGACGGTTATGATGGATTTGCCGGCAATCAGGCCGGAATGGGATTTTCAAGCAGAGAGGAGCTTATAGAGGCAGAGGCTGATTACACAGGAGATGCTTTATCTCTTAAAGGTTTGCTCTCTTATAATGAGCTAGAAGACGGGCTTCAGGGACAGGCTGATTATTTTACACTAACAAGGCGGATTGCTGATTTATCTACAGAGGCGTCCTGGTATATAGTTGATAAATTAAATCTGTCTGGTAATCTTGGGGCAGGCTATACTGGTTATCAATTAAATTCACTATCCCCTCTATCGTATAATTCCTTAGATCTTTTACCTGAGGTTGTTCTGACCTATGGAACAGAAAAAATTAATTTTGGAGGCCAAATAAATTACAAGTTTGATTGGGAACTTGATAATTCATTTAATCAGGATCTTGGCGCAGGATTATTTTTTAACGCTGATTTTTCTCAATATTTTCGAATTGCAACCAACGCGGGAATATTATGGAATAATTTTAATAATTTTTATGTTCCTTTTGATATTGAGCTATCCGGAACTGGTTCTATTTTTGATTATAGTGTTTCTGGTGGGTATAAGTGTTTCTATTATGATATTACTGAATTATGGGACATTTTCCCGGCAGCAGCAGGTCCTGCTGTAGAAGAAGCTTTAGGTGAGCTTCCGTTAACAAGAGGATGGTTTGCTGAAGGTGAGTTTACGCTTAATCCTCTTGATATTTTGAGTCTGTTTGTTAACGCGGATTTTTCATATTATGAAAATGCTATAAAACCAACAGATTCTCTCTTAACTGGGTTTAATTCATTTTCAAGTGTTGATAGTGTTTGTTTGACTCTTGGAACAGGTTTTCTGTGGGATATCACAAATCTTGTTTCTCTAAATATGTCGTGGAGCAGTCAAATCCTTGAGGATATGGATTGGTACAAGCCTCGTCATAGTCTTAGCCTGGGGGCGGATTTTATATCACCTAATGAGAAATTTGGGTTGTCAGGAGATCTTGCGTTCAATATTTATGATGAGGAGCAAACCTGGTATTATAATGATTGGGTTCCAGTCATAGGTTTTGAAGGTTATTTTAGAATATCACCGGGATTTGTTATTTCATTATCTGTAGACGATGTTCTTGCAGGTGTGTTAAGCTCCGGCAGACACCTTTGGGGTAATTACCTTGATATGGGTACTGTCGCGCAACTGAAGGTTAAGATTTCTCTTTAAATTCTGCCATGATTTTAAAGAGTCTCTATTATTTATAATTTTTCAAAGTTATAATTGTATAATTCAATGCTTCTTTCAAAATTAACTGAATTTTGAAAGAAGCTATAGAGGTAACATAACTGCCAAAAAAGGTTTTACCGGGTATTGTAGGAGGAATGGTACATAATGTTGAATCTAATTGAGAAAGGCGGAGTAATAATGATAGTTATTATTGCACTGTCTGTAATAGCAGCTGTAATAATAATAGAGCGAATGCTGTTTTTTAGACGAATCAAGTCTGATGAACAGAAAATCATTGCAAATATCCGGGGAGCGCTGGAACAAAATCATTTTTACGAGGCAATTGCTATATGTGAAAGTGACCCTTCACCTGTTTCTAACCTTATGAAGGTTGGAATTGAACATAGATTTTATTCACAGGCTGAGATAAAAGACGCAATAATGAGTGCTGCTAATTTAGAGATTCCCCGGCTTGAAAAATATCTTTCGTTACTTGGAACAATAGCTCATATTACACCGCTTCTTGGTTTGCTTGGAACTGTAACTGGTAATATCGAAGCGTTTGGAGTTCTTGGGCAGTCTGGCTCTTTAGGGGATCCCAGTCGTCTTGCTTCCGGTATTTCTGAAGCACTATTAACCACCGCCGCGGGGCTTATTGTTTCTATTCCCGCAACTGTTTTTTATAATCAGCTGGTGCAAAGGGTTAATCATATGATTCTCCGCATGGAGAATTCTGTCAATGATCTTGTTTTGCTTTTGAAAGGAAAGGATAATGCATTTTAAAAGAAGACTAACTCCTTCAGTCAATGCTGATATGGTTCCCATGATAGATGTTGTTTTTCAGCTTGTTATATTTTTTATGGTTTCCAGTACTTTTTTACAAACTCCAGGAATATCTCTTAATCTTCCAGAGTCATCAACTGCTGAAGCTGTTAATATGACTCGAATTGTTATAACAGTTGTTTCAGATGAAGAAATTTATCTTAATAGGGACTCTTATTCACTGGAAGGCTTGAGTGTAGCTTTAGCAGATTTTACAGAAGAAGATAAGGCTGAGGTTAAATCTGTTGTAATTGAAGGAGATCAAAATGTTTCTTATGAGCTCCTTGTTAAAGTTCTTGATCTTCTCAGAATAAATAAATTTGACGGCGTTAACCTCAGAATGAGGAACCCGTCTGAATAATATGAACACAGAGCATAAGCGGTTATTAATAAGTATTGTTGCAGCTCTTGTAATTCATGCAATTGTTTTACTCTTTATTACTTTAAATATGTCAGATTATAATGATTCTGATATTTATAAACCTTTGACGGTAGAGGTTAGCCTTGACAGAACTGTTATTCCTGAGAAGGTTAAAGTAGAAACTCCACAGCAAAAACCTCCTGTTCCGGATAATAAACCTGTTTCAGAAGAGATTCCTGTAATAGAAGAGCCTGAGCCTGTTGTAGCGCCAGTTGTAAAAAAGGCTGAACCTGTTGTGGCGGCTGCGCCAAGTTCTGCTCCTGTAGTTTCTCCTCCAAAGGCTCCTAAAGCACAGGCTCCCAGAGCTACTTCTACGTATGAGACTCCAGAGATTGATGAGAGTTTTTTAAGCGCTATAAAACAGAAGAGTAGTAATGAAGGAATAGATGCCAGGTCAGTTTTTGGCGATGATCCTGTTCCTTCTACGGTAGATACCCCGAACAATAATGTTGCTGCCGGAGCTGTAAGTGGTTCTGAGGTTGTTCTTTCAGATGCTCCTCCTGCTCCAACTAAAGAAAAAAAGCAGAATAATGTAGAGGAAAAGACTGTTTCTGTTTTGGGCAGTAAAGATCTTGAAAGTCTTGATAATACTTTAAAATCAGCTTCAACTGCTAAATCTGAAACAACCAATTCTGGAACAGTAACTTCTGGTTCAATGGCTAAAGGAAATGGTTTTCAAATCAGTTTTGAAAATTCTACAAGCACAAGAAAGCTGTTAAAATCAACTGCTCCTGAAATACCGGAAGATATACAAAAAGCTGGCAAACCAAGATATGAAGTAATTGTTGAGTTTGATATAGATGCTGACGGGCTTGTAAGCGGGATCTCATTTTTCAAGAAATCAAGCGATCCAAGAATAGATGCGGCGGTGAATAAGGCTTTACGTGGATGGGTTTTTGAAGGTTCTTCTGGTTCAGAAGAAAAAGTACATGCGGCTCTTACATATGTAATAGAAATAAAGTAATATAATAATATGGCTATTAAGGGACTCGGTTTTGACATAGATGGTACTCTATATAATAATCTTTATATGTATCTTTGTACAATTCCAACATTCATAAAACGACCAATACTTGCTTATCATTTTGGTAAAAACAGAGCTGCAATAAGAGCTGTTAGACCAATAAGTAATTTTAGACGCACTCAGGCTGAGATGGTTGCCAAAGAAATGGGAATTCCTGAAACAAAAGCCAGAGCTATGCTTCAGAAACTTATCTATGAAGATTGGGTAAACAGGTTTAAGATTATAAAACCTCTTAAGGGGCTTTCTGACGGCTTGGTTGAACTCAGACGTTCCGGGTATAAGCTTGGAGCCTTGTCTGATTTTCCAGTTCAGAAGAAGCTTGAGTTTTTAGGGTTAGAAGATTGGGATTGTTCTTTCACTTCTGAAGAAACAGGTTACTTGAAACCTCATCCTGAACCATTTATAGAACTTTCTAAAAGATTATGTTTACCGCCTGAAGAGATCTTATATGTAGGTAATTCATATAGTAAAGATGTTGAAGGTGCTTCTAAAGTAGGAATGAAGACTGCCTATTATTCCAAGTGTAAAAAAGGCGGTCCTGCTGCTGATATTACGTTTAGAAGTTATCCTGAATTGTTTGATTATATTAAAAATGAATGTGGAGTAAAGAACAGTAGTTCTTGATTTTCTCAGCCTCTTTAAACCTTAATCGGGATTTTGAAAGAGGCTCACTGTTTGGTTTTTATCATATCTGTTTATTGGCTCGAAATTGAAAAGCATTGACAATAATGATAAACTGTAAGAATATATAATGTAGAGATTTGTGTTCACTTGCCAAATCCTCTCTATGAATATATAGCAAAAAACTGGGGGGGCTATGTTATTCACAACCGGAAATATCATAACCATATTAATAGTATTAATTATACTCATTCTTTACCGGCAGCTGGATCGTAATAACCGCTCTCTTGATAAGGTAAGAAGGTATTCTGAAAAGGTAACATCTGAAATAGAAGCTTTTGTTGATCAAAAGACCCAGGACATGAAAAACCTGGCTATAGAAATAGACGTTCACCAGAAAACCGGTAAGGCTTTATTAAAACGTATTACAGATATTGAAGAAGGTTTTAGTTCCAAGGCTGCAGAAGTTGATGAAATAAATGAAAAGATAATCGAATATGATAAGGCTCTCAATGAGCTTGCTGGAATGACCGGTAAGGTTGATGAGAATCTTCGAAGACTTCATCAGGAATCAGAGTTTGTCGACAAGGTTGGTAAACGTCTAAAAGACACCAAGAATAAATTATTTCAATTAGAAAAGGATATTCCAAAGTTAAATGAAGATTTTGCCGCGTTAAATCAGAAAGAATTTGAGCTGCTAAAAGCTGAAATGTTTTCTGAGGTTGAACGTCAGGCAGATTCTGTAAAGGATGATATTGCATCTGGCGAGCAGCGGGTTGAAGATTTTATCAATCATCTTGATTCTTTGGAGCAGCGAAGAGACGATGCTGCTGAAAAAGTCATTTCTGATATTGAAGCTGCTTCCGAAAGGGCTCTTGGTGAAGCTGAAGATAAGTTTATTGGCTATAAGAATGAATTTGCAGAAAGTATGAATGAAATTACTGCGGCTGCTGACGGAAAACGTATGGAGCTTCAGGAATATATGCAGCAGTCAGAAGCTGGTTATAGAACTCATATTGATGAAGTTGAAAGTATTCTCGATAAACATTTTACTGCTTTTAAAGATAGTGTCACAAGTCTTGAGGCTGAGTATCAGCAGAGTCTTGAGAACTCTGCTGTAAAAGCTAAAAGTCTTGAAGATGATGTATATTCAACTTTAAAAGAATATATTGAAGAACGTTCCAGAGACACCAGAAAACAGATTAATAATGTTTTTGAAGAACTTAAAAAAGAAGCGCTTGTTTATCGAACTGAGATTGATAACTCTGTTAACTCCAGCAAGGATGAAATAATTGTTTGGCGTGAAAGTTTTTCAAAGGATTTTGAGGAATCAACTCTTAATATTCGAAGTGAAATGGCCGGTAGCCTTGAAGAGCTAAAATCCAGTTATAATTCTTTCCGTAATGAAATAGATTCATCTATGGAAAACAGCAGGCAGGAACTTTACGGATGGAAGGAAGGTTTTTCTCAGGAAATTGAAAGTGGAAAAACTCAGGCTTCACTTAATATGGAAGAGGCTTTGGCTGGACTGAAAGAATCTTATCTTGCGTATTGTGAAGAATTGAATGCATCTATGACTGATAGCCACCAAAAGCTTGGTAATTGGCGTGAGGAATTTTTTAAGGATATCGAAACAGGAAAGAGTGAAGCCGCCAGAAAAATGGAGGAATCACTTGAAGATCTTAAAAACAGCTACGATATATACCGCACTGAAATAGATTCATCTATGCAGGAAAGCCGTTTTGATTTGGATAAATGGAAAGATGGCTTTATTCAGGATATAGACAACAAAAGTGAAAGCGTTAAAGCTTATATCGATAACGCTTTTGAAGATATTAAATCCGGCTATCAGGAAACACAAAATGCGATGGATTCTTCTTTAAATGAAAGCCGGCTTGCTCTTGGTAATTGGCAGACAGGTTTTAAAGAACAGCTTGATGGAAAGCATGATGATATCTCAGTAAAGATTGAAGCAGTTGAAAAGGAACTTTCAGAAAAGCTTGACGCAATTGTTCCAAAGACTGAGGGGCTTTTAAAAGACATCGATAATGAAAGCCGTTTACTGGTAGAAAACACTAAGGGTGATATTTCCAGACGCGTAGAAAATATGATTTCTACGGTAAATGATAAAGAAGCAAGGTTGTCAGAGTTTGAGGAAAGTCTTGCTTATAAGATTACAAGAGTTGAAGAAATTACCAATGATATAAATCTACTTGAAGACAACTTAAAGCAGATGGTTGAGAAAGCTGTGAATGAAGTTAACAGTAGTTTTGACAGTATCAGCAGCAATATGGAAGAACAGTGGAAGAAAACTCAAGATTCACTTCAAAGGGACATTAGTTCATCAAAGACAGAGATGTCTCAACTTGAATCAGAGCTTGACTCGCTTAAATCAAGAGCATATGACAATGTTTCTGAAAAACTTCAGGTTTTTGAAACAGATTTCTTTGACGATTTAAAAGAAAAGAGTAATAAAATGGAGACCCGCCTCATAGACTGGCAGGGCTCTGTAGATAAAAAGCTTGAGCGTATTTCTGAAGAATCTTCACAGGCGAGATCTGAGCTTGAAACCTCATATAATGATCAGCTTAATCAGCGTTTGTCTGAGCTTACAGAAAAGACTGCTGAAGATTTTACTCATTATGAACAATATATAAACGGATATGAAGACGGGCTTAATAAAAAGCTTGAGTCTATTAATCAGGCTATAGAAGCCTTAAAAGGTGGGCTTGATTCTAAACTTGTTGAAACCAATGCATCTCTTGATACTTATCTAAATGATCAGATTGAGAGCACACGTGGTAATATTAACGACATGCTAACAAAATATGTAAGAGATTCGGAGGCTTTATTGAATGAAGCTGAGGCATCTTCTGCCGCTGATAATGAGAAAATGAAGCAGCAAGTTGAGCTTCAGGTTAAAGAGCTTGAACTCTGGCAAAATCGTCTAAAACAGCAGTTCACAGAAA
>JAQQAK010000186.1 GCA_028527945.1 Spirochaetaceae bacterium | reverse complement strand
TCCATTTAATATAATTATATCCGGGTTTATATCTTTTATATTTGATAGAAGGATTTCCTGTCTAAATTTTTTATCATTTTCTGTTTCGGATTCTTCGCACTTGAAGACTCCCTTGTAGGTGTAGTTTCCACGGGCATTAATAGTTAAAAATGTTATTTCTTCAGAGAATACTATAGCTGTATTCACGATAAAAAATAAAATAAAAACCGTAAAACGTAATCTATTCATATTATCATTATAGTACTTAACGCTAAGTGATTGAACAACTTTTTTTAACCGAACTTATTCTTAGATAAAAAAAAAGCCGGGATGGTTACCGGCTTTAAAAAATTCAGTAACACTTTTTTATCAGTGGTAGCTGAATCCTTTCAATATTCTTTTTAGAGTTTAGGAACTCTAAATCATAATAATCAAAATACCAATTCATATTGGCTTAGTAACTGTGGTGGAGTCATAGTCTCCTCCTTGTTAATACGTTTTGTAGTCTTTCGACTTAATTACCTCACCTTATATTAATATAATATATCTATTTTCATAATTCAAATAGTTTTTTTTATGACTTCCATTAAATGTTCTACTGATTCATTTGTTAGTCCTGCTGCGGCTTTTAGTGAATCTTTATCTTGAAGTCTCATTTTATCAAGAGAGCCAAAAGTCTGAAGTAGCTTCTTGCTTTTTGCCGGGCCTATTCCTGGAATACTTTCAAGAAGCGAGAATCTGCTGTCCTTTTGTCTCATTTTTTTGTTAAAACCAGTTGCAAAGCGGTGAGTTTCATCACGGACAAACTGTAGCACCTGGAGGGCTGGATCGCCTTCGGGCAAATTTATAGGTTTTGAGCGGCCATAAAAGTAAATTTCTTCATTGCGCTTTGCAAGGCCTGCCAGTGGGATGTAGTCAAGTCCAAGAGCTGTTAAAACAGATTTCGCAGCACTAACTTGGCCGGCGCCTCCATCGATTAAGATTAAATCTGGCATAGGTTCGTTTTCATTCAGGAGCCGGCTGTACCGCCTTGAAACAGCTTCTCTGACAGCGGCAAAGTCGTCAATCTTGCCATCAAGTGTTTTTATATGAAAATGCCGGTAATTAGCTTTATCCGGGGCACCGTCTTTAAAAGATACAAGAGAGGCTGCAGGATATTTTCCTGAAAGCTGAGCGATATCAAATCCTTCTATTCGTCTTGGTAGATTAGGAAGTCCCAGAATTTCTTTTAATCTTGTAAGTCCCTCCTCGTTTTTAACCTTTCGTTTGCGTTTCATGATATCCTGAAACGCATTTTCTTCTGCCATTTTTATAATTGAGCGGTTACGTCCTGATTCTGGATAAATCAGTCGTGGGGCTGATTGTTTTTCTTTCTTAAAAAAGTCTCTTAAAAGTTTTAGAGGTATCGGCTTTGAAAAATATATTTCATTAGGCAGTTCTTCAAATTCTGAATAGTACTGAATAATAAATTGTTCAAGAGCTTCTTCATCTTCAGCTGTAAATTCTGTACGAAATAAATCTCTTCCAGACACCCTCCCTTCACGCATTTGAAAAACAGCAAATGTGTAAAGGTTTTCAAAAGATGAAAAAGCGATGTAGTCACGCTGGGTTTCGTTGAAATCTATAATTTTTTGATCAAATTCTTTTATTAGTCCTTCAGCGGCAGTATAGGCATCTCTAAAGTCTGCTGCACGTTCATATTCCTGTTTTTCAGAAGCATCAAGCATTCTTGTCTTTAGCCATTCCAGCAGAGCCTTGCTATCTCCTGATAAAAGTTCTTCAACCTGTTGTATGATTTGCGAATATTCTTCAATTGTTATTTTTCCGCAACAGGGAGCTTTGCAGCGGTTTATATGATAATAAAGACATGGATTTTTTCTTTTTTTAAGTTTTCCACGACATTTTCGAAGTGGAAACATTTTTTCTATAGTCTCGATATATATTGTTAGAAGTCCCGCGGATGGAAATGGGCCAAAATACTTTGAGCCGTCCTGAATTATTCTTCTGGTTTTAAAAACTTGTGGAAAATCCTCTTTTGTAATTCTGATAACCGGATAGCTTTTTCCATCCTTCAACCTGATATTATAACGGGGGCTCCATTTTTTTATGAGAATATTTTCCAGTAAGAGCGCTTCATATTCAGATTCAGTTAAGATTGTTTCTATATTATCAATTTTCGAAACCAGAATCTTTGTTTTTGGATCACGATTTTTTAGGAAATATGAGCTGACTCTTTTTTTTAAGTTAAGAGCTTTGCCTACATAAATTATTTTACCGCTCTTATCTTTCATTAAATAAACACCAGGAGTTTCCGGGAATTCTGAAACAAGAGCTTTTAATGGATTCATAAACTTAATATAATTTCTTTTTTATATTTCTGCAATTTAATAGTTCTTTTCATTAAAGAAGAAAGGAGTTATCTTTTAATGAATCAGGTATTTTTAACCGATTATTAGAAAAGAACAATGCGTAAGAATATACTATTTTTTTTGATAATCACAATTCTAAGCTTTTCTCTTCCTCTTTTTGCAGATGATATTGCTCTTGGAGGAGCAGCTGGCTGGAATAATATAATTAGAATGAACACCTGCGTTAAACAAAAGGGTGAATCTGAAATTATTCGGCTATCTGACAGCGAATATCTCCTGGATGAATCTACTGAGGTTTTAATGCATTTTGATAGTAGTATTAGAACTCTTGGTGGTCTTTATTCTGTAAAAGATGAGAATGTTTCCGGAATTTCTACAGCGGTAAAAAAGAAGGGGGCAGGCTCTGCGGTCTTTACAGGAGCTGGCAGAGATATTCAACTTATTCCGTCAGACAATGCTGCTTTTGCAGCAGGAAGTGGAAAGCTTTCAGATTTTACAATAGAATTCTGGCTTAATCCTGCAAGGCTTTCTGAAGGTGAAAATATTATTCAATGGATGGGAGCCTTAAATAATGGGCATGAAACTGTTCATCAGAGCATAAACTGTTCAATCTCCCGTCGATGTATTGTTTGGAGTTTTTCAAACTTCTTTTTACCTCCAGAGCTTAGTTCTACTGCGTTTACTTTACGATCTCATCGTTCGCTGATCCCAAAACGATGGCACCATCATATGATTCGTTATGATAGTTCTACTGGACTTTTAGAGTATCTGATAGACGGACAACCTGAAGATATTATCTACACAAATAGTTCTGGTCATGAGGCTGAGGATATTTATTACCCTGTCATAGGGGCTTCTATGCCGACATTTTTTATAATAGGCCGTGGGTATACTGGCTATATTGATGAAGTAAGAATCTCTTCAGCATACAGAAAACCTGAGCTTGATAGGTACAGTATTTTTAGTGGAACTGTAATGTCCAGAGTTTTTGATCTTGGTTATTATGATTCACGTTTTACAGGAATCAATGCAAAGAGTAATTTAACTGGAAACACTCAGATTTATTATTTTTACAGGATAAGTGATAAGCTTTTTACCGCGGAGGCAGAAACTCCCGAGTGGATTCAATTTGAATCAGGTGAGCTTAATCCGCCTGAGACAAAGGGGAGATTTCTTCAGATAATGGCAGAGCTTTATCCTGATGGCGCAGGTATAATAAGCCCTGAGCTTTCTGAAATAAAGATTCATTATGAAAAGAACCTCCCTCCACTACCGCCTGCTTATATTACAGTAGAAGAGCAGAGTAACTCGATAAAACTGTCATGGAAGCCTGTCACAGATTCTGATGTGGCTGGGTATAAAATCTATTATGGTGATAGGCCCGGAATCTATTTTGGGACAGACTCTATAGAGGGAAAATCTCCTATCGATGTGGAGAAAACTCTCAACTTTACCTTAAATGGGCTCACAAATGGAAAGTTATATTACTTTAGTATTACGGCTTACGATAATGCTGAGATTCCACATGAAAGCACTTTTTCCAAAGAGTTCTCTGCAAGACCTTCTGCTATAATCGGTGATGATTAATGGGAAGTGATCTTTTTGACAGAGCCAGGTATGCTCTATTAACAGGCGGGCTTGAGCAGGCTGAAAAACTTTGTGTTACATTAGTTGAAGAAGAGCCGGATAATGTTGACGCACAGCTTCTTTTGGGAAGTATTTATATTAAAGAAAACAAATTACAAGATGCTCAAAAAATATTCGAGATCTTGAATAATGAACATCCTGATAACGTTGATGCCTGGGCTGATGCTGCTCTTGTATACAGTAAAAGTGGTAAGCTTAAAGTTGCTTTGTCTGCGGCGCAGAACGCGTATCGATTAGCTGGAGACAGAAGTGATATTATTTTTAATATAGCAAATATTCATAATCAGCTTGGAGAAAAAGACAAGGCTGAACAAATTTATTATCTTGCGATAGCTAAAGATCCTGATTTTATTCCAACATATACAAATCTTGCTAATCTTCTAATTGAAATAGGAAAAAATGAAGATGCTGAAAAAATAATTAAAAGGGGCCTCGCTAAAGATCCGAATAATCCTGGACTGCATTTCAATCTTGGGAATCTATTATGGTTTGGAGGCGAGACTGAAAAAGCTGAAAGAGAATATAGAATTGCCATTAATATTAATCCGGGATGGGAAGAATGCCTCTTAAATTTAGGGAATATAGTAAAAACTAAAGATCCTGCTGAGTCTGAGAGATTTTTTAAAAAGGTTCTTGATTTATCTCCAGATACTATTGATGCTGCATATGGAATTGGAGAATGTACTTTTTTAAAAGGTGAAACTCAGAAAGCTGAAGAGCTTCTTTCTGAAATATTAACCAAAGAACCTTCCTATACACCAGCTGCAATTAAGCTTGCTGAAATTTATCACAACAAAAAACAGTTTAATGATGCTGAAAAGTTATTAAAAAAGTATTTTGAATCAGAAGCAGATAACCAAGAATTTAAGCTCCTTACCGGCTCAGTTCTAATTGAACTTGGACAATTTAATAAGGCATATTCTAATATAAAATGGGTTCTTGATAGAGATTTGGAAAATAGTCGTGCGTGGTTTGAGCTTGCTAAACTGTACAGTCTTACTGGTAAAAAAGATGAAGCTATTAAAACCTTTTATAAGGGACTTAAAATAAATCCTGAAGATCATGAAGCAAGGATGCAGCTTGCTGTTCTTCTGAAAGAAGAAGGAAAGGTTGAAGAAGCATTAGCAGAATGCGAATATATTTATGCGCGAAAGCCTGAAGACTTTGCTCCCGCATTGTTGCTTGCGCAGCTTCTTAACGAAAAAGAAGACTATAAAAGAGCATCTGCTATTCTTGAGGCTATTATTAATAATTATGAAAAAACACCTAAGCTTCTTAAAATGTATGCTGAAACTGCTAATAAAGCTGGTTTAACAGAAGCTGCGTTAAGAACTGCTGAGCAGCTTGCTTCGAATATAGAAGATGAAGATTTTGATATAGATGAACTGAATAAGCATCTTGAATTATATGACGAAATGGCTGTTGATTATGCAAAAGAGTATGGTGATAAGTGGAAAACGAACCTTAAAAAACTCTCTTCGCATATAGAAATAAAACCAATGAAGCATTCTGAAGGTAATATTCTATCTGAAGGGCTTCAGGATATTGCCAATGAAGTAACTCCTATTATTGATGTTGGGGGAATAGATCCTGTAATAGTTCTTTCAGAGATAGAAGAAACTGTTACTATTACAAATGAAGATGAAATCCTTCCTCCGCGGCCGGAGCCCCCAGAACCTTTGAAATCTAAGTCTGAACCTGAATCTAAGTCTGTATTAGAATTAGAGCCCAATAAACAGGAAAATGAAACAACAGTAAAGTTTAGTCCATTTGAAAAGCCTATTGTTATAAAACTCGAACTTCCAGAGTTTATTAATAAACTTTTTCCAAAACAGGTTAAAAAAACTAAAAAAACTTTTTCTGATATAAATAAAGATTCCAATATTTTTGGGCTGCTTGATAAGATGACACAGTATCTTCCTGAAGAGAAGAGACAAGAATATGAGCAAAGTGAGATGAAAAAAAGAGTTGCTCAGCTTAAAGCTATGGTAGCAAAAGACAAGGAGCTGCCTGAGAAAATATTGAAATCAAGTACTGAAGATAGCCCACCGCAAAATAATGAAGAAATAAATTTGACAAAAAACAAGATAGAAGATACCCTCATTTTTATGGAAGATTTTTCTTCTAATCTTCAGGATCAGGATATGGCTCAATTAATGCACAATAAGATAACAAGGATCCTTGAGAAACTATAGTGGAGCTTTAAGATTGATTGAAAAAATTGAAAACTATATTGATAAAATGCCTAGTCTTTCTACAACGGTTGCAAGAGTTCTTGATATTTGTAATGATCCTGCAACTTCACCTGCCGAACTGAACAGGGTTATTGCATTGGATCCTGTTCTTATGGGAAAGGTAATACAGCTTGTTAATTCTGCTTATTATGGATTGCCTAATCAAATTACATCTTTGATTAGGGCTATAACACTCCTTGGGCTTAACACTGTAAAAAATCTTGCTTTAAGTACCGCTGTACTTGGCGCTCTTTCAGATAGTGAAGACTCTCACTCTTTAGATACTGATGCTTTCTGGGAGCATTCTTTATCGGTTGCTGTGATCTCAAAAAAATAGCTACCCTTTGTAATGTGCCTATAAGAAGGAGAGAAGAATATTTTATTTCTGGTTTGCTGCACGATGTTGGAAAGGTTGCTATTGCAGGATGTTTTTTAGATAAATATTTCGAAGCAATTGAAAAAGCAAATAATGAAGAAATTCCTTTATTTGAAGCAGAAAAATCTGTTTTTAATTTTGATCACCAAAATGTGGGCTTGCTGATAACAAATCACTGGAGACTTGAGGGTGGAATAAAAGACGCAATAGGGCATCATCATGATACAGATAGCTACGAAGGTGAATACAAGACAATGGTTTACGCTGTCTGTATTGCTGACTATATTTCTATGTACCTAAAAATTGGGAATGCCGGTAACACTGAACTTATAAAACCAAGTGATAAAGTTTTTGAGCATTTGGGAATCAGTTTGGAAGAGATTGCTGCTGCTAACGAAGGCTTATACGCGGAGATCGAAAAGGCTAGAGTTTTTCTTAATCTTTCACACTAAAATTTTAGGAGATTATCATTGAAGATAAAATTCTGGGGAGTTAGAGGGTCTACTCCATGTCCAGGCCCTGATACAGCAAGAATAGGAGGAAACACCTCCTGTATCGAACTTAGATATGGGCCGGATGATGAGCTTATTATAATAGATGCTGGTTCAGGAATACGATCTCTTGGAAGTGAGCTTTTAAAAACAAATACATGTCCTAAAAAGATAAAAATATTTTTAACACATACCCATATGGATCATATTATGGGGTTGCCATTTTTTACTCCAATCTATATTCCGGGGTATTCTCTGGAAATTTATGGCCCCGCGACTTACGAAGAAGAAGGCCTTGAAAAGATAATTTCTGGTCAATTTTCCTATAGTTATTTTCCAATTAAGCATTCAGAACTTGGTTCTGATTTATCATATTTTCATTTACAGCAAGCAAGCAGGAATATTGGTAATTTGAAACTCTCTACTCATTATTTGAATCATCCAATTTTAACTCTTGGTTATAAATTTGAGTATGATGGAAAAACCGTGTGTACCGCCTATGATACAGAACCTTTTTATAATTTGTTTCCGGAAGATCCAGAGGATCCTCTTTATGATCCTCTTGCTGTTGAAGAAGGTATTGCTGCGGCAGAAGATGCTAATCAGGAATTAAATAATTTTATTGCGGGTTCTGATATTTTAATTTATGACAGTCAATATACTCAGGAAGAATTGGAAGCTAAATATCGAGGCTGGGGGCACACCTCGTTTGAGTATGCAATAAAGGCGGCTGGGGAAAATAATGTTAAAAAATTATATTTCTTTCATCACGCAATGGAAAGTTCTGATGACAGACTTGAAAACCTGCTTGAAAAATATCGCGAAATTGCCGCAAAGGATTATCCCCATCTTGAAATAGACCTTGCCAGAGAAGGGTTTGAAGATAATACTGATAACTATTCCTGAAGGAATGTCCTAAAGGATTAGTTGTTAAAAATGTTCTTATAAAAGGAAGTTTTCTTTTTTTCCGGTTCCAAAATCAATATTAGTCCAGGACTCTTTGTCGAATTTAATCCTTACAGCAGAACATGTTGGCATGATTATGTTTTGATTGTTACAAAGTTGTTGGGCTGCCCAGCTGATTCCATTGTTGTGTGAAAAAATAAAAACATCAGAATACGAATCATCAATAGACCTGATGCAATTAAGTATATCATCTGGTGTTGGCAGATATAAACTTTTTATTTGAATAATATCTTCTTCATTGAATTTGTCTTCAAAAGGTTTTAGAAAAATTTGAGCCGTTTGAATGGCTCTGTCTGCCGGACTTGAGATTATTAAATCAGGAACCCAGCCTTGTTCTTTTACGGCTTGCGCGTTCTTTTTTGCTTTCTCTATGCCTTTACTTGAAAGTTCCCGTTTAAAGTCATCAAAAGAATTGTCATGAACAGCCGAAGAATGTCTTATTAATGTAATAAACATAGTAGGTCTTTATTCTCTATTAGAAAGCTCAAGGAAAATATCTTCAGGTTTTATATTTTCAGCGGCAAGAAGTACTAACATGTGATAAATTAAATCAGCTGCTTCATAGATTGTTTCTGATTTATTTTCCGCAAGAAGAAGTTCGACAGCCTCTTCTCCTGTCTTTTTCTTTATTTTCGATATTCCAGAATTGAAAAGGTGGGTTGTGTATGAGCCTTCCGGAAGTTCTTTCTTTCGCTGTTCAATTATCTTATAAAGTCGTTCTATTATTTCACTTCCGCAGGATGATGATTCAGCCATTTCTTTTATTTCTGTTTTATCTTCTGTAGCAGATTTTGGCTCTTCAATAATAGCCTGATACCAGTCTTCTTTTTCTGCAAATGACTTGATTTTTCCTTCACATTCTTCAGGAAGAAGTCTTTCTGTTTCTGGATTAACAGCCCAGAGCTGATTGTTTTCTATGCTTTTTTTGTAACCTTTTTCATTTGTTTGCAGCAATTTGACAACCTTGCCAGTAGCTGATGTTATAATATAAGGTTTGATCTCTGCGTTCATCTACCACTCCATCTTTTCTTTCTTTGTTCTTTGGTATTCAGAAATAACTGACTTTAAATCTATCTTGTTTTCGTATAGAGCTTTTCCGGTAATTATTCCTTTAATGCCAGGATTATTTTCTTTCATTATATTTTCAAAATCTTGAGATGAACTAATTCCACCTGAAAGAATTACTGGAAGGCCTGATTCATTAGCAATTCGTCCGGTATTTGTAATATCCGGTCCTCCCAAGGTTCCATCTTTCGCAATATTTGTATAAACAATACTAATTATTCCCATCTCGGCAGAAAGCTTTGCAAGTTCGGTATCACTGAATCCTGAGCCCTTTTCCCATCCAGAGACTTTAACCTCACCATCAAGAGCATCAATTCCGGCAATTACAACTTGTCCGTGTCTTGAAATCCATCCTGCTACAAGATCTGGATCTTTTGCAAGAACTGTTCCTGCTATCATTCTTGTGATTCCGCAGTCAACCAGTTCTTTTATATCATCTTCAGTTCTAATTCCGCCGCCAGTTTCAACAAGGCATGATACCGAAGACTGAATCTTCTTTATTATTGCCCTGTTGTTGCCCTGACCTCTTGCGGCATCCAAATCTACTATATGAATTCTTTGTGCCCCAGCTTCTTCAAAACTTAATGCCATAGAGATAGGATCTTCATTATAAATTTTTGAAGTTCCATAATCACCTTTTGTAAGCCGTACACATTTTCCGTCTATCAAATCTATTGCTGGTACTATAATCATTTTAGTAGATTAAACTATTCAATGAATCAAGGCAAGTTTAACCAAGTTGTATGAAGTAAATCCTTTGAGGTAAAACTATTCTCGCCCCTCTTTTAGCCACTTAAGAGCCATGTTAAACCATGTATCAATGTGGAGTCTTGCTACATCTACATCGCTTCTCACTTCAGTTGTTCCGAGTGACATGGCATGACCTCCTTTCTGGTAGAAGTGGAACTCGCAGTCTACTCCAAGACTGTACAGGTTAGACGTAAGTTCGAGATAATCTGTTGCAGGAATGATGTTGTCTTCAGCTGTCCCCCAGATGAAGGTTCGTGGAATATCCTTGTGTATTTTATTCATCAGGTTGAAGCGTTTTTTTTCTTCTTCAGATGGATTAAGTTTTCCGGAGAGAATTTCTGCTATTCCTGGTTCAGTTGTTCTTTTTGTTGATAATGTAACTGAAGGATATCCCAGAACAAGGTTGTTAGGTTTTATATCTTCAGTTGATAGACCAAGCTCTTCAGTTATGACTTTGTCATACATAAAAGAAGCGAGACTCAGAGAAAGATGTCCGCCCGCGCTAAAGCCGGTAAGGCTGATATCGTCCGAATCTATTCCCCAGCTCTCGGCATTTTTTCTGACAAGGCTGATTGCTGTCGCAAGTTCCTGAACTGCTGTTGGAAATGGATTCTCAATACCAACAGAATAATTTAGAACAAAAACTTTGTAACCAGCGTTTTTGTAGGCCAATGCGACTGGTTCTCCTTCAATACCTGCGATAAGTTGGTAGCCTCCGCCTGGACAGACTATCATTGCAGGATGTTTTCCACCTGAACTATCAAGATTTTCCTCATCTGATAAATAGGCAGTTAATACTGTATTAGTGTTTTCAATTAAGTTAAAATTTATCTTGTTCATAGTTCTTTCATTTTATTTTATTATAATTATTGTCTCAATGTTTTCCGGGGAATGAAGTGAAAAAACTGGAAGCTCAATAACCCAATTTTTTTTGATAATTTTAATTTGTTGCGCTGTAGTAATTGATCTGTTAATATCGGTCTAAATGAAGATAGATTCTGTAGGGGGCTGTGGTGAATCTTACCCGGTTAGAGTATTTCTTAGCCGCCGCTAAATGTCTTAACTTTACAAAGGCCGCGAAACAGGTTTACATTACTCAGCCTTCTCTTAGCAAGCAGATTGCTCTCCTTGAAGATGAAATCGGAGTAAAGCTTTTTAATCGAACAAACAGAAAGCTGGAACTTACAGATGCCGGAAGTTATCTGCTTTCAGAGAGTGAACGTCTTTTTGCTTCTTTAGACAGGGTTGTTGAGCATACACAAAAGATTGGGAAACAGAAACAGGGACTCCTTTCTATCGGGTTTATAGAGTCTCTCAATATTGGAGAAACAGCAGAACATCTGCTTAAGGATTTTTCTGAAGAATTACCTGAGGCAGAACTTAATATAAATAGATGTGGGTTTGATTCTCTTCTGGAAAAAATAACTGAAGGAGCCATAGACCTTGCAATTACATTATCGTTTCAATTAAAAAGGCTTAAAGGCTACAATTACATAGAATTGGAAAAACGAAAATCTGATATTGCTATGTCTAATAGTCACCCATTGGCAAGTAAGCAGCAGCTTTGTTCGGAGGATTTGGAGAACGAAACGATTTTTCTTTTAGATGAGGTTGTTGAATTAAATCTACATCATGACATTATCAAAAAGTGTAAATCTATGGGGTTCAATCCAAGGTTAAAGAGTGTTCCCAATAATGAAACAATACTGAGTTATTTAGATCTGAACATGGGAATTGCTCTTTATGATAAAAGTATTGGTGTTAACCGCCCCGGAAGATTGAAATTTTTTCATACCCCCCTTGAGAATAATTTTACTCTGGTATGTGTCTGGGCAAAGAATAACCCAAATAGGATGATCGATAAATTTCTTGAGTTTTTGCCGGATACAAGTCTGATTAATTATTCTTAAACATTTTTTGTGTAATGCTGATATTCCCTGAGCGAATGAATGCATAGCTATAAGCAATTTTGAATATAATATAACCAATGATATACTTAGCCTGTAACACGTTAGGGCGCTTTTAACTAAACGATTTCTCAAACAATGAAGGTAATTTCTGGAGCTTTATTTGCCTAAAAGTTACCTGAAATGTTAACAAACTAATACCTGATAAAATGGGGGAATTCATGTATGCCTGAGGTAAATACACTCAAAGATAAAGGTGTTTCAAATAATGTGTTAAGCAGAAAAAATATGATTTGGCTGCTCATTTCAGTAGTGGTCTATGCAGTTATTCGTATAATTCCTATAGCAGATCTAAGTCCTGAGGGGCATAAGGCGTTGGCTATTCTTGGTTGGATAATAGTTGTTTTAATCAGTAATTGTCTTCCGACAATGGTTACCAACCTTGTTTTTGCCTTGCTTATTATTCTTACCGGGGTACTTAATACCGGCCAATTTTTGATAGCGGTGGCAACCTCTCCTCTATTTATGCTGATTTGTCTTAGCGTTGTCGCAATGGGAATGTCAAAAACAAACCTTGGCGCCCGTATAGCGTACTGGACAATCAAAACAATAGGCAGGACGCCGTCTCTTCTGGTTCTGGCAGTTATGCTCTTTGGAACAATCATTTCAGCCTTGATAGTGAATCTGCCCGCTCTGCTGGCTCTTTGCCCTGTTCTTATAAGTATCCTGACAGAGCTTAATCAGGAACCCGGCAAGAGCAAGCTTGGAAAGGCCCTTTTTCTTGGCCTGGCATGGTCCGGTGGAACCGGAGGCTTGGCGTTGATATCGTCAAATGTTTTGAATGCTGCATCCGTTGGCGCGCTTTCGGCCGCTACAGATGGTGGTGCTGTTATCAGTTATGGAAGCTGGGCCATTGTTGGTATTCCTGTTGCGTTGGTTTTAGTTATCCCCGGCTGGCTGGTTATAAGCCGTTGGTTCAGGGTGAATAAATCTGTCGAAAATTATGATCCGGCAATCGCGGACAAGAAGCTGGAAGAAATGGGGCCTGTTTCTTTTGATGAAATAAAATACTTTGTGATAATTGTTCTAATGATCTTATGTTTCTTTTTTTCAAAGCAGTTGAAAGTTAATGTGCCGATTATTTCATTTATCTTCATGACCATAATGATCTTCCCCAAAATAGGTTTGATTGATTTTGATGAGGCATCAAAAAAGTTGAACTGGGCAATGATTTTTCAGGTAGGATTCTTTGTCGGATTTGCCGGGGCTATAGCTAACACCGGATTGGGGAATTGGCTTACCGGGATATTCTCTTCATGGCTGGGCAGTGGAAGTTTGATTGGAATGCTTATAATGGTGACAGTTATAGGACATATTGCTACCTTTGTTGTTCCGGGAGGCGGAGCTACCATTATGATGATTCCCACAGCTATTGCTCTCGCCGCGGCGACCGGGCTCAATCCGACTGTATTGGCTTTCATGTTTATTATAACCTGCCAATGGTCTCAGTTTCAGCCTGTACAACCCCAGTATCTCATTGTGTGCAGTAATGCCGGGGGATTTCTTGAGGTCAAGGATGTTGTTATTCCGAATATTATCATTTCATTTGTGTGGACAATATTTGCCATATTAGTGGTTTATATATTTGCGCCAATGGCAGGAATGCTTTAAAAGGCTGGAAAAGGAACAGATACTTGAATAGACCAAATATAATACTAATGATGGCTGATGATCTTGGAATTGGAGATCTCTCCTGTTACAATAGTGAATCAAAAATAAATACACCAAATCTTGACAGGCTTGCTTCTCAAGGCCTCAGGTGCAATGACGCTCACGCCTCTTCATCTCTTTGTACACCCTCAAGATACGGACTATTAACAGGCAGATATAATTGGCGGTCCAGACTAAAAAAGGTTGTATTGATGGGGCATGAAGAACACCTTATAGAAGACGGCCGCGCTACAATAGCGTCAAAGCTGAAGTCTGTCGGTTATAATACCGCGATTGTCGGAAAATGGCATTTGGGACAGGATTGGGAGAACACCGGGACTGTAGAACTGTTTGATGAAGATGAATCTATTCTTGAAGATGGAATAATGGGTGGAAAAGACAGCTTTATGCTGGAGTACGGAAAACCGGTGGCAAACGGCCCAATGGCCTTCGGCTTTGATTACAGCTATATAACTCCGGGCTCTCTGGATATTCCGCCCTATGTTTTTCTTGAGAATGACAGGGTAACAGAACGACCGTCTGCGATAACCGGTACACCGGACTTTATGAAGACACGTAATATGGGAAAGGGTAAAGATGTTCCATATATGAGTGGGTGGCCTCCTGGGCATACGGCAGAAAACTATGATCATATGCATGTCGTCCCTGATTCGGCAGATAGGGTTTCAAAGCTCATAGACGCCTATGCTAATGAAGCTGATCCGTTCTTTATCTATTATCCAATTCACGCGCCCCATGTCCCTTGTATTCCAACACCTGAATATGAAGGCCAATCCGACTTGGGGCCCTACGGTGATATGGTGATAATGATAGATGATATTGTCGGGCGGATAATGAATCAGCTTGAAGAGTGTGGTATCGCTGATGATACAGTTTTTATTTTTTGCAGTGATAACGGAAGTGAGCATTGCTTTTCGGAATGTAACCACTCATCAAATTATATCTATCGGGGATATAAGGGCGATATATGGGATGGTGGACATCGTATACCCTATATTGTCCGGTATCCGAAGGTTATTTCGGCTGGAGAGACCTGTGATCAGACCATTTGTCTTACGGATATAATGGCCACACTTTTTGAAATGATAAACATCCCGATGGCTGATACCGAAGGCGAGGACAGTATTTCAAACTTATCGCTTTGGAAGGGGGGCGATTTTCCGGTTAGGGATGCCACAGTGCATCACTCTGGTTTTGGAAATTTCGGAATAAGAAAGGGGCGCTGGAAGCTTGAGATGTGTTCCGGCAGTGGTGGTTTTATCGGCAAACCTATGGAGGCTTCTTCTGAGAATGAGCCAGGTATTCAGCTCTATGATATGGAAAGCGATATAGGCGAGACAACTAATGTTTGCGAGAAATATCCTGAAGTGGTTAAAGAGTTAACAGAGCTTTTAACAAAGTATGTTCTTGATGGCCGATCCACTCCGGGCTCCCCGCAGAAAAATACTGGCCCAAAATGGTGGCCGCAACTGAACTGGATGAACGCAAAATAGACGACTCGATCCCTCGCAGCATTCTGCGGGGGAAATCCTTCCGGCAAAGAAAATGGTTCCATTGAATAAAAATCTTTGCTAGGCTAACATAGCTATTATGCAGACCATACCAGATTGCACCATATGCCTTTTAAAGCAGTATCTAAGAATAAGTCGTCTTTGCGGAATAGAGGAAGAAATGCTTTCTGATAATTTCTATCTAATGTTAAGCCGTCTTTCAGATACTCTAAGAGATATGTCGCCACCTGAAGCTGCTGCTTATTTTACAAAACAAATAGCAGATGTGTCAGGTATTACGGATCCATACTATGAGATAAAAAGAGCAAGTAATAAAGCAGCAATGAAGCATTATCCTATGCTGAAAAATAGAGTAAGCAGCTCCTCTAATACTTTTGCGGAAGCGCTTAGTCTTGCAATAGCCGGAAATCTTATTGACTTCGGTGCAAAGGAAAACCTTGATCTTTCAGAGGCCCTCGACGAAATATTAAATCAACCATTGTTCCTTCAGCTTGAGAATGGAGAAATAGCAAATTCTGAACTTTTTATGTTTAATGAATTCTATAATGAGCTTGCTTCAGCAGAAAATATCCTCTATCTTGGAGACAACGCTGGAGAAATAGTTTTTGACAGGATTTTCATAGAAACAATTCTGTCAGAATTCCCTGATAAGAAAATATCTTTTGTAGTACGCGGTGGCCCGGCTCTTAATGATGTGCTTATAGAAGATGCTATTGAAACTGGATTATCTGAAATTGTTAACGTGATCAGTTCCGGTGCACAGACTGCCGGAACAGTTATGAATCAGTGTTCAGAAGATTTTATTAAAAAGCTTATGAATGCTGATATGGTTATATCAAAAGGTCAGGGTAACTATGAATCTCTTTGTGATGAAGACATTTCATCTATATGGTTCCTTTTTAGAATAAAATGTCCTATGGTCTCAAGACATGCCGGAGGCCCGGAAGGAACTCTTGTTTTGAAAAAAATAAAACAGCTTGTATCAGCTGATGCTATTTAATTTATAACATGGCTGCGCCAAATTTTTACAGGAGGAAAAAATATGAGTGAAAAAACAGTACCTTTTTCAGAAGAACAAATAAAAGAAATAATTGAAAAATATCCAACCCCTTTTCATATTTATGATGAGAAGGCTATAAGAGAAAATGCAAAAAAACTCTATAAACTATTTGATTGGGTTCCTGGTGGATTCAAAAATTACTTTGCTGTAAAGGCATGTCCAAACCCATATATAATGGACATATTAAAAGATGAAGGAATGGGCGCTGACTGTTCTTCTCTTCCTGAACTTTTGCTTTCAGATGCAGTGGGGCTCGAAGGAGATGATATCTTTTTTTCATCCAACGATACCCCAGCGGACGAGTATGTTAAGGCAAAAAATCTCAATGTTATTATAAATCTTGATGATATTAGCCACATTGACTACCTTGAAAAAAATGCCGGAATTCCGGAAGGAATTTGTTTCAGATATAATCCTGGCCCGCTGAAAGAAGGAAATGTTATTATCGGAAAACCTGAAGACGCAAAATATGGTTTTACCAGAGAGCAACTCTTTGAGGGTTATAAAAGAATGAAGGAAAAGGGTGTTAAACATTTTGGACTTCATACAATGGTTGCTTCAAATGAGCTAAACTGGGAATACTTTGTAGAAACTGCCGAGATCCTTCTTGATCTGGTTGTGGAGCTTACAGATAAACTGGGCATAACATTTGATTTTATCAATCTTGGCGGCGGTATTGGTATTCCTTACAAACCTGAAGATGAACCTGTAGATCTTGAAAAGGTTTCTGCGGGAATAAAGAAACTCTATGAAGAGAAAATAGAGAAAGCAGGGCTTCATAAACTTAAAATCGTTATGGAATCCGGCCGAATGGTTATGGGACCCTACGGTTATCTTGTAACAAAGGTTCTTCATAAAAAAGAAACATATAAAACATTTATAGGAATGGACGCCTCAATGGCCAACCTTATGAGACCTGCATTATATGGAGCGTATCATCATATTACTGTAATGGGTAAAGAGAATGCTCCTGTTGAAGGAAAGGTTGATGTCACAGGTTCATTATGTGAAAACAATGATAAATTTGCTATAGACAGAGAGCTTCCTAAACTTGTTCCCGGAGACATTCTTGTTCTCCATGATACAGGGGCTCACGGTTATGCTATGGGTTTCAATTATAACGGAAAGCTGCGAAGTGCTGAGCTTCTTTTAAAGGAAGATGGTTCTGTTGTTGAAATAAGAAGGGCTGAAACTGTTGCTGATTATTTTGCGACTCTGAATTATCCTGGATTATAGAGCTATCAAATAGTATTGCTTTATCTGAAGGCCTCTGATTTTATCAGGGGCTTTTTTGTTAGGTATTAGGGCAAAAAAAAAGCCCCGTTAGGGCTATTATTAACATTTGGCCTTGACTGCTTCAAGCGCCGTCCGAAACTCTTTTTCTATGTCAGTGCTTTGTGTCATATTTATTATTCTGCTTCGAAAGTCGTCATGTCTAAGAAGTCTGCTTAATCCTGAAATAAGTTTTAGATATTCAAGATGTCCATCTACCGGATTTGCCACAATAAATAAAAAATGAACCGGTTTACTATCAAGCGCTTCGTATTCAATTCCCTTTTTGGATACTCCAAGGGCAATATAAAGCGAATCAACCGCGTCAGTTTTTCCGTGCGCAAACGCCACTCCATGACCAAGTCCGGTTGAAAGTTTTTTTTCTCTCTCTGTTACAACATTTTCAAAGTAAGAAAGATCTTTTATTCCGCGAAAAACAGACGCTTTTGTAAGCAGTTCATGGATAGCGGAATATTTCTCTGTACTTTCAATGTTGCAAACAACAGATCCTTCGATAAAATACTGCATTAAAAAGCCACCACCGACTCAGCTTAAATAAAAACTTTATATTAATCCATACATAAAGCCTACATTTTAGAGAATATTATTTCAAATTTTAATATTTAAGATAAGCTGTTTTGTGGTTGTATTATAGTTTTCATGTGTTTTTGTGATGAGCAAAAATTTAATGCCTGAAAATGTGTGGGGCTTATATCCATAATCACTTTTTTGTTAATATATAAAACTTGCCATAAATAAATTGCAAAACTCAGCCTAATCATTTCAGTAAATTTTCAGCGTTTTAAAAGAGGCGTTTCATTGAAAAGAACGAATTTTTGAGATAGGATGAACCAACAATTATGAGAATAGAAATATATTTCAAAGATCCCGGGCTGGACGGAAGAGCTTTAAAACTTGCCGATGCCCTGCGAACGTCTGTTTCCGCTTCAATAGAAAGTATTGCAATAGCGGATATCTACCTGACAGATTATAGTAATTTGGATGAGACCACTGCCTTGGAGATTTTCTCTGATCCGGTAGCTCAATCTGCCTGTTTTAATGAAGCCCTTGCGGCAAAGACCCCTGATAACTGGCAATATCTTTTTGAGATATCTTATAAAACAGGAGTTGCTAATCCTACCGCTATTACAGCTAAAACAGCTATTGAAGCAGCCTGCGGAGA
>JAQQAK010000185.1 GCA_028527945.1 Spirochaetaceae bacterium | reverse complement strand
TTAGCAGTATTCTACTTGCGGAATCTTCTATTTGGAAAGAGTATTTTTGTGTTGGGTATGAAACCTGACCGTCTAAACCCATTCCTTGCAGAACCAACCTGTGTTTGCTCTGCTCCGGAGTGGTTGATTATCTTGAAGGTTCAGAAAGTTTTGTAGCTGTAAAGATAAGCAGCCATAAAATACATACAGAAGCTAAAGCAATGGCAAGACCGAACTTATCCGCTGTAAGGCCAATAAGAGGTGCCATTATTGCAACTATAATGGATTTTAATTGTGCTTCTATAGATAGAACTGAAGCCATTATTGAATTATCTATTTCTTCTGACAAAAAACTAATTGCGACAGGAGTTCTCAGGTTGTGAATAAAATAAAAGAGCATAAATAAAATAATAGAAACGCTTGTTAAATCAAACCTTAAAAATAATGATGAAAATAATAAAGTTAAGATTCCTGTTAATAGAGCAGTATTTAAATAATTTTTTGTAGATTTAAAGTTATTACTCAATTTACTTCCATTAGAAGATGCTATTGAAGTAAGAACATAAATTAAACTATAAACGATTCCAGTCATAAGAGCTGTGCGCTTATCGTTTGAGTAAGTTTTCATAATAGGAAGAGCAAGGCTGAATGTTGCAATAACTGGTTGAATATAGTCTTTTACTGATTCAAAAAGCCCTTTTGGACCAGAAGCATTAATTAGTCGTTTTCGGAGTTCCGGATTTTTTAAACATTTTATAATATTGGAAAATATTTGCTTACTTTCAGGCTGTGTTTTTTCACTTTTACCGTCCAGCCATGATGGATATGAAATCATAAGTAAAAGATCCATAAAATAAGGTATTATTGTAAAACTGAAAATGAAATGATAGCTTCCTGAGTAAAATACCAGAGCTGCCGCAATTAGAGCTGAAACTGCCGACCCACGCTGTGACCAGCTTCTTGTTTTTCCATAATATTGGGCGCGTAGCTCAAGCCATCCTTTAGCTTTAAGGTAATCCATTATCATAGCCTTATGGGTTCCGGTTCTAAAGGAATCTCCGAAGGCATACAGAATCATTGCTGCTATAAAAGCATAATAATTTCTTAAAAGAAAGAAAATCAGAAAGGATAAAATATAGCTTATAAAGCTAAGGATCATTGCCTTTTTTCTTCCTATAATGTCTGCAAGAACACCAGATGGAATTTCGATAATATTACTTGTAATTGCTTTTACTGTTATTAGTATTCCTATTCTAAAAAAGCTTATTCCTGATTCGGTCAAATAAAGGATGAAAAAAGGTTCAAAAAATCTAAGGTTTTTCAGGAATCCATAGGTACAAAACTTATAATATTGTAAATCCTTTTTGAACATTCTTAATATTCCTCTTTAATTTACCACACAGAGTCAAAAGATCTTATTTTAAAAAATGTCATAGGCTGAGTTTTATTATTTTCACCATAATATGAAATTAGTCCAGTAGCAGGATTTCTGGATGGAATTTTGTCAAAGGCATTTTCTATATCTGCCCATTCTGGATTTTTTTCAGGGGAGATATTATTTAGCGCTTTGGCAATCGGTGTTACATTTTCCATAAAAAGATAAAGAAAGTCTTTAATTAAAACTGAAAGAGATTTTGAACATTCAATTCCTGTTGCAGGATTGTTGAAATTAATTTTTTTATTCATAAGATAATTTATATCTTCTTCCTCAGACTGTTTTCTTATATCAGCATAAAAGAGCGCATTCAGTTTTTCTTTTTTCCCTTTTGTTATAAAATTTATGAAGCTGGTTAAAAAAAAGATACTGCCTTTTCCATATAAGCTTTCATGGTGTGTGTGTTGTTTATACATTGAAACAAATTCTTTGCTATCTAATTTACCATTTTGTTCCGGGGGCAGGTGAATAATTTCCAGAGCCTTTGTCAGCGTAAATCTCTCTTCTCTTGATAAATTAGTGAAAGGTGGTAGATGAAAATCTTTTAACCATGGATTAAGCCATCTGATTGTTTTATCAAGACAGCTTTCAAATTTATAGTGCCTTATTTCTGCCTCATCACTACCAATTTTGTCTTTTCCTGTAAAATAAAAAACAACAGGATGAAATATCATATCTGCTGTGAAATGACTTATTGTTCCTAGCGCAAAGGACAAGGCCGGCATGAATGGAAGGTCTTCATTTGCGAAACGTTGTAAAAAAGCAAAAATATTATGTGAATTGGAATTATGTGAGTAGTTTGCGTATTGTTTAAAATAAACTTTAGCGGAGCCATTCAAATAATTAAAGATTGAATCAGGTGATACTGAGCCTGCGTAAAACATTTTTGGTGATTTATTTATGATTTCATAAATATTTCTAAATGTTGAGTTTGTCTCAATTTTTTCTATCACGGCATGTGATAAGAATAGATGGGTGCTTTCTTTTGGCATGAACCCTCCATTTTTTCTCGATTATACAGTTTTTTTAATAGAAATTTAACCAATCAAAGAGAAAGATATGTATAATAGTTTGTCAGAAAAGGAAATAACAGTGAAAGATAAGTTTACTAAAGAAGAATGGAGCTGGATGATGTATGATTGGGCAAATTCTGCCTACTCAATAGTTGTTGTCACAGTTCTTCCAATTTTTTTCATGTCTCTATTCGAGAACAATACTGGCGCTATGGCAACTTGGGGGTCCGTTACATCAGCTGCTAAATTTCTAATTGCAATATTGGCTCCTCTGTTGGGTGCTATTGGCGACTTTAAAAGTATGAAAAAACGTTTGTTCGTTTTTTTCTTGTCACTTGGAGTAACCGGTTGTTTGTTTTTAAGTGCTATGCCTTTTTCTCCTAAATGGCAGCTCATTCTTGGTTTATATGCTTTAAGTAGTTTTAGCATTTCTGGTTCAAATATTTTTTATGATGGATTTTTACCTGAGGTAACTACCAATGAGAGAATGGACAGAGTTTCTGCCTGGGGGTTCGGGCTTGGTTACATCGGTGGATCAACAATTCCATTTGTAATCTTTCTCGTTCTCTACATGTTTATTCCTGTAAAATACGCAATGTCAATTTCTTTTGCTTTAACAGGTATATGGTGGGGAGTTTTTTCTAT
>JAQQAK010000184.1 GCA_028527945.1 Spirochaetaceae bacterium | reverse complement strand
CTGTCGATTTGATTATTGAAAAACATCTTAATCTTACCAATTTGTTGAACTCTTTCAATAATGAGAACGCAGGAGCTCCGGCCTATCATCCAAAAGATTTACTGAAAATTCTTTTCCTTTCTTTTTTGAGAGGTATTTACTCAACACGTAAAATTGAACACCTTTAAGAAGATATGAAAAAGGAAGAATTTTTGTATCATTTTGTGTCTATTGAATATTTTCGGGGCTTTTTGCGACAACTTCGTTATACACAATTTCTGCCCGGGGTGTTGATTATTTCAAAGTACATGGAGGTACTTTGAAATAGGTTAAAGAAATTCTTTTAATGCTTTTCGAGTCTCTTCTTCTTTTAATTTCGGGAAAATCCAACCACCTAATGTATTGTTCCATTTTCCACCACATTTTTTTAGTTCTTCTTTTATATTCCGTGTGTCACCTTTTACAATAAAGGAACGAACTCTTCCATTTTTTTCGTAATCTTCAAAATAAATCCCTTCATTAATAGTTTTCATTTTAGGTCTTGGTTTAGGTGAATCTCCAACATCAATTTTGTTTTCGACATTAGGCATATCGTTTATTTGAAGAGAAATATGACGATTCAAGTGATCTTTTAACTCAATAATGTCTTCATATTCAAAAAACAAGCATCGTTCTTTCATCGATTCTTTAAAATCACGAAGCATCTTAAGTTGATCCAAATCACAATCTGATGGAATTGCTTTTTTTGAAAAATACAATAATACTGGTTTTTTCTCTTTAAGGAACTCTTCAATTTCTTCTATTGTTCCACTTGCATGAGCTCCAGTCGGGGAGCCTATTCTTTTCCAAAAAACACCTATTAAAATATCACTATTTTTCACAAGTTGATCATTAATTAACTCTTGAGCCCTACCTGCACCAGGTTTTGCATGAGTTTCCCATCGTACTGGTAATAATGCAATCTTACTATTTTCTGAATTTATACAATTCCAATCACTAATAACGTTACTAATCTGATTTCTTTCTTTTTCCACATCACCAGGGCTAGCAATTAATACTCTGTAAATTGTTGCTGAATAAGACATTAAATAAACTCCTAAAAATATACATATTATAAGCTAAGGATGGCGAATATTCTAATCATCAATTGCAGAATTTGCATCCTCGTAAGTTTCAATTTGAGCGCAAGCCGTATGGCCGGAGCCGCATATTTTCTTGTTAGGCACTGTCATGCTAAGTAACATTTACTTATCCTGACATTAAATCAAATAGATCAGCCAACCCTCGTTCGTCTGATTTGTATAATTCGGTGAATTTACATAATTGGCAAGTGACTGTAGTAAATTTTTCACTTTGGAAATTCATCATTCTGCCTATCAATCCACTAACTGCTCTAAAATCACTTGTTTCATAATAAGTGTGACCACATTTAGGACACTTGTAATTTGATTTATAATTCTCCATTTAATTCCCTTTTCATTTAATTGCATGATTGTACCTAACGTTCCCGGAATATGCGAAGCTGGCCAACGGCCAGTTTGGGTGAAGGACGAATGCCCGCAACCGCATATTTTCGTGTTATATGTTTTTTTTAGTGAAATTTATTTCGATTTTTCACAAAATAAACGAAAAAGCTGGCGAAAAAAAACCAAATTAAAAAACCGCCTAATACAAGACAGGCAAAGGTACAAATTTTTACAAATAGTAAAGCTGAAGAGTTTTCTTCAAGGTTTTTCATCACTTGTACTAAAACTAATCCAATAATAAAGATTGGTAGACCAATAAAAAATCTTTTGGTTTTTAATTTATAACTCATTTATTCTCTCACTATAAAATTGCATATAAAACGCTTAGGAGAGTATCTTAATCTCCGACCACGATACTCTTCGAGTTGGACTAAACCAGAGTAAGCAGCACTCTACGCCGTGGAGTTTCAATATGCTTATTTCCATGTAAAAAAAAGTATTTCTAAAACAAGAAACGACTAAAAAATGTCTTTTTTTCACCAACCTTTTTTTATTTTACCGTTCTTACTGCAAATTGGCAAACTGTTTCTGATATCTTATATTTTTTATGGCAAACCTATAGCGCTGTAAAAAAAGGAACGCTATGTCAAAGATAATTTGTCTCAGGCAGATTTTTGAGGAGGCGGTTTATAATAACCTTTTTCTATTCCGCATATAAAGAGCATCTGCCCTTTTCCTCTTTCTATCTTTTTCACAATATCCGCCGCCGAGTACTACGCAATGAAGATGATGAATAGATAAGCATAAGCAAGGCCTGATGTTTTAAATTGGCTCCGCACTTTATTAATAAAAAACCTTATCTACTGTTAGTACAGTAGGTAAAGTCTTTTTCTTTTTTGGCTGAAGAACAGACTCTATATCCCAAGGCCGTGATAATGTTTGAGTGAAAAGATATTTTATTGCTCCATGTGCCTACCTCACTTTTGAGTCTAAGGCTTTCTTGTCTGAAATAAGGTAGAAAAGATAATCCTTAATTTCTTCAGTCTTTATTTCATCTACACTCTGCTGATAATAAGATAGAAACTGTAATACATTTAAATAATAATGCTGACAAGTTCTGGTACTATAACCTTTTAAAGCCAGATCTCTTTTGTAACGGGCAAGTAATTCTTCCATAGATATCTCCTATAATTTTGATATCTAAGGATAACCCCTGTTTTATGTTATGAATCTTAAAAGTCACAACCTACGGCGGTTTTGTTCAACGTTTTCTGAATATGTGAAGTAGATTCGGCCCCTTGCGGGCTTGAGCAATTACGAGAAAATTATACCATACTTTTCTCGTAATTGGTTAAAGAAGCTATTTACTATAGGCCAAGGTGAAGCCACAACACTATATCCAGTTCAGTTTATTGCCAGTTAGCGCCAAGCGAAACATGATGTTGAGCAGTTACAGTTAAACAAGGCATCATTTCTGCGACAATAAATCAAGAACCGTTTTTATGTTACCTTTTTCTATATTTTTCATGGATTCATTTCCTCCTAGATGTAGAGCAGGAACAAATGTATAACATTCTTCACGTGTTAATTTTCCAAACTTTTCTATGACAGGAATTTCAAATTTACCATAACATTCACGATTCCAGAATGTTTCGGCAGGAATATCAAAAGTCATAAATACTTGAACTCCTGTACTTATTATTTTTGTTTTATCATGATGAGGATTTAAATAAATAATAGAATCTCCAATATCCAATTTATCAAATATGAATAAGCCGCCCATTCCAGATCGACCAAAAACTATAGCAGATTCTGATATTCGTGAGAATCTTTTAGCAATAGGTGAATATTCATCTGGATTGACTAACCAGAATAGACCATTTCTGAAACTACATAGCCCATAATTTTGCCAAAGATGAGTAATAATATCGACTTCATCTTTTTGAGCTTTTATTTTTCCCCTATATTTTTCTATTACATCATCAGATATATTATTATATTTTTCGCCGGGTCCCATATAACGGAAAAAATATTCAATATATGTATTTATCATATCCCCTCAACTTCAACCTATTGCTAAGAGAACGCCCAGCATAAGCTGATTTTTCTTTGGCAGGATTTTTGCCAAAGAAAAACTCAGTTTGATGTGTTTGCTATCTTGCGACTTCCATTATGATTTTTTCTTATACTCAATTATTTCTTGTATATCCGATATTTGGTTCTTATTCTTTACACTGATTTGTAGAGGATGTAATTTACCAACCAATTCCATTTTTTTGAAATCATCTTTAATTGAGTCTTCAATTGACAAGTCAAAAATACCCTTATAATTTTTTTCATTAAAATAGAATGTTACGGTAAAACCAGTTGATATTACAGATAACCAAAAAACTGTTTTTTTCTTATATAGGGCCTTATAGTTCCAAGCCTTTCCGTCGTTATAATATCTCCATTCGCCAACTAACTTGTGAACTTCATTTGTGATTGTTGTTTCAAACTCTTGAAATATTTTAAAATCATCTTTAAGAGCATATTTTAATACATCATTATCTGGAAAAAGATCTTTATCTTTTAATATTGGGAAATCCACTTATTTCCTCCATTTTATCCGACAGGGTGCCAGATTATTCTTTGAATAATAAATTATTGGCGCTTATGGCGCTTCAATTTAGACTAAGAGGCTTGTCACAGTAGCCACATATTCGATAGTTATATGCCGTTTCTGTTTTGGTGGACAAAAAATAAATCTTTGCATATACATAGAAGATTTGCAATCTTATCCAATCAATAATGTATTCTAACCTTTCTCTTCCTTATTTCAAAGTATTATTTTCTTAGCGAGTTTTTCTTGAAAAACTAAGAGAGCCACACTATTTGTTTTTTTGTCATCATTGTGACATGTTCCTACTTTCATGAACCCTTTAATGATACTATTCTCTTTATAGACAAAGACATTATAGTTTTCATCTTCTTTTTTTCTATAAAGCGATCGAATCTTCCTGTTACTGAAATTTCTGAAAATAAGTATGAATCAGGAATAATCCCTTGATAAGCACTTCTCCAATCCAAAATGCGAATTTCAGCAATACGTGATGCATCTTTTTTTGTAGCGGCTCTAACCATATTCTTTCCATTAATGACTTATTAATAATAGCAATTTTGGTCTATAGAATATGAATCTTTAAAAATATTGCAAATAAGATATTTAAAATTAAATAAATATAAAGCCTGAATCACCAGACTTTCGCCGATGGTTGATTAACACTGTCCTTTTCCACGGAGCTTTGGGGAAAGCCCTACCGATGGGCGTATGCCGTCAGCTCGAAAACTTTGTTATGTGATTGATTTTGCTTGTAAAGTTATTTCCAATTGTTCAAACCCTGATTTTTGAATGATCTCAGTCTTTTTGGCCGATAGTTTCTCTAACTCATGATCTGCAAAAAGAGGTATTCCTGTACCAAGTTTGATAGGCATTTTTGAAATACTTATATGCGTTAAAAAACCCAGTTCAAGAAATGAAGAAGCAAGCTGTCCGCCTCCGACTAACCAAAGGTGTTTTACACCTTTTGATTTTGCTTCATTAAAAACATCTTCGGGTGTTTGAACAACATTTAGATTTGCTCCATCTAAAATCTGTAAATCCCTGTTTGAGCAAACCCAAGACAACTTATTTCCATATGGCCATGATCCGTAATTGAAAACAAAATCATACGTATTTCCTCCCATCACGAGGCCATCAATACTTGCAAAGAACTCATCATAGCCTGTTTCAGCCATGTCAATATCCATAGTATCAAGCCAAGAGACATCTCCATTCTCTTTTGCAATGAAACCATCTAAACTTGTTGCTACATAATATGTAACTTTCATACTCTATGACCTCCAATTTTTGTAAACATAATGACCAGCATAAGCTGATTAGACAATTGGCGCAGAAAGTGCGAAAGCAGTTTTTGTGACAAGTGGCTAATTCTATAATACCCATTCTGCTGGTTTTAATTTTATTTTTTTGATGCAAACATTATTTACAGTATCAATAAATTCCTGAGTTACAATTGGTTTTCCTGGATCATTTAAGTTAAAAATAGCTTCCCCTTTCCAGTCCTTGAAATAAACTTGCCTAGGAGTATATGTCGCAGTAGGAGCAGAAGTTATTGTAGATTCAATCCCCTTAAGCGTTGGCCACCATTTATATTTTCCACAAGCTGGGCATTGCTCATTTCTTTCCCACCAAAGTTCTGGACCATCAATATTATGTGTTATTTCTAAACGAAAAAAAGGGGGAATCGTTTTTTGGTAAGCACTCTTTCCCATTTTAAAATATTCTTTTTTCTCATTTATTATTGGTACAAAATTTACTAAATCCTTAACTTTTGGTTCTAATTCTAATTTCAATCTTTTAGAAACAAAATATTCATTACCAGCAACAGAAATTAAGTCTTCTCCATTCCAACGTGCAAACACATACGAAAAAGGATTATATTCAATAGTTCTCCTATTACAAGTGGCACATTCTATATTAAATATACTTTTTGTTTTTTCACCTATTTCTCCAAGAGATGGTAAATCATTTAAGACATATATTGAAGGAAGTTGGTTCATATTATATCCTTTATCAGCCAAGGATGGCAGGTTCTCCTTTGAATAATCCCCTAGAGCAGAGCAAGCACGGGTTGGTTCTGCAAAAAATTAGTTTAGACGGTCGGATTTCATACCCAACACACATACACTTCTTCATAATAGAAGATTTCGCATGTAGAATCCTGCTAAAGCAGGGCGAGGTATTAAACCTTCCCGCGAATAAATGCATTGGCGCTTTTTGCCAATAAACATCACTTTTATACACATGAATTTAATGCGTATAATCCTATCAATTTTCGTACTATTAGAAAAATATGTAAAGAACTTTTTCTCACTGCGATTATAACTTTTATTTTTTAAATATCTGTTTTATTGAGGCTATTTTATAATTTAGATATTTTTGAACGTTCTAATTTAATAAATCCTTCAGATTCAAGCTTCTTCAAATTTTTATTTATAGATTCTCTTGTAAATCCTAAAATATTTGACAGTTTATCTTGAGTAATAGTAATTGTTCCTGACTGAGAATTATTAATATATTTTCTTAGTGTTGAAAGACAAGTTTCATTTTTAATCATTTCGTTATAATCATTGTTCCATAAAGCTATTGAATGAATAATTGATTTT
>JAQQAK010000183.1 GCA_028527945.1 Spirochaetaceae bacterium | reverse complement strand
TATTCCTTAATTGTTTCGAGATTAACCCTGGAAAGTTCAGCATGTGCTTTTGCTGCTGCTATTAACGGATCTCCAATGAGTTTTGTCAGCGGAAGAGAACTCAATGCTTTTGTGGGTTTTGAAACACTTTGTGAAGCCTGTTCTTTATCAGCCATTTTTTCCTCCATTATTTTTGAGTGGTTCTGCTATACTGAACTCACTCAGTGAATTAATATATTTACTTAGGGCGTCTGGAACATCAACTGTTCCAATATTTATTTTGACGCCAATAAAACCGGAATCATTTTTATCAGAATTTGGAGCAATTTCACCAACAAAGCTTTTGGGATCTTCTACCAGAAACCATGGGCGTTTTCCTGGATTCCATTTATCCTTATCTTTTTCTTTCATTTTTTCTTCTGTTCCAGGTCCATATCCCTTTTCTGATTCTATGGTGGTTATCTTCATTTTAAAATCAATTTCAGCATCATTTATCATTAGAGGATTCATTGGTAAAGCCGCAAGTGTTGGAACACTAACTCTGTATTTTTTTACTTCACCATTTATTTCACGTTCCTGAATAAATTCTAATCTATAAAGTTCATCTACATTTTCGCTATTATTTATAATATTTCCGTTCTCATCAATTCCCTGATGTCCAAAACCCATTTGCATGATTGAACTGAGGAATGAACGTGATGCGTGAATTTGAGCTTTTACTATTGAATCTACAGACGCTAAAATGGCCTGTGCTAATGATATTTTTGAATTGTCTGCCATTATATTCTCCTAATAAAATCCTGCCAAAGTAATAAATTCATTTTATAGTATTATTATAATTTTGTAAGAAATATTTTTTTTTTATAAAACTTGTCCTAATTGGGATTATTTAATTTAAATGAGGCTCTAATGAAGAAATTTTTTAAATTTCTTATGCTAAATACATTTAGAGTCTGTCGTAAAAACTTCTTCAAAGCCTTTAAAAAATAACCGGGTTTTTGAAAAGACTTCTTTGTTAATAATTACTCAAATATTCAGACATGGCTTTCTTTCCAGATTTACAAAGATTTTCGTAGTCAGGATCGCCGACTTTTATATCAAAATCAATTGCGCTAATTCCACAATCGCTAATATTTGCTGAACGTTTTACTAAATTAGGAGTTTTGCTAAATTCAATTTCCTGGGTAGCAAACAGAGTTTTCATTAAGTCTATAAGATATTTTAACAAGCCTATTTTATATTCCTTTCCAGAACTGTCATTAGACGAGTACAAATGGCAGCCCAAAGTTTCGTTGTTTATACCATCTTTAAAATTATCTGGATTACTGACATATTTTTCATTATCAAAAACTTCCATAAGATAGTTATTTACAGTACCACCGTCTGCGTATTGATCTCCGTCAAACTTTATTGATTCAAAAAATACAGGTATTGACATTGACATCCGTACCGCATCTGCTACAGGCATATCTGGAGCGTTTTCAGCAGATAATATTTTATTACAATGGTTTGTTATATCTGTCACAGAGATATACAGATCGCGGAAGCCAGCTTCTTTAAACTGCGCGAATGTTTGTCGTCCCTTGCTATGTTTATACATATCTTTTTTATCAAATTGGGTTTGAATAGTATTCTTAAACCACTTGTAAATATAGTCACTTGAATACCAGCCGTATTTACTAATAAGCCTTAATAAACAAAGTATATCTTCAGGATCTAATGATAGTCCTGTTGCTTTTTCGATATGTTCATTAATAACATTTACATGTAGCTGAGCGTCTACTAATTCTTTACCAACTTTTTGTGGTACTTTAGAAAAGTCTAATTTATCAGCAATTTCTTTTATTTCTTCGGCGCTGTTACAAATACTTACAATCAAAGCTGTAATAGCTCCTGCGGAAGCACCGGAAATACGTTTAATTTTAGGCAGTATTTTATATTTATCTGAATCTAAGACTTCAATTGCGCCCAAATAGGCTATGCCCAGAACCCCACCGCCACGGAATACTAAATTTTCAAATGGATACATAAGATAATTATAAAACAGGTCTATTGGTTGTCAATCAAAAAAATAAACTTCTAATCAACCACTCCGGAGCAGAGCTCCGAAGTATGGTTGGTTCTGCAAGGAATGGGTTTAGAAGGTCAGGTTTTATACCCAACACAAAAATACTCTTTCCAAATAGAAGATTCCGCATGTAGAATCCTGCTAAAGCAGGGCGGGTATTAAACCTTCCCGGCGAATAAAAGAGGTTTAAGTCTCTAAAAGCTTTAGAAATAATGATACAGTCCGTTTTGCGTGTTGATGTATTTGTTCTTGGGTTGGCGGTGGTGTTAAGCCTATCAGTACATTCATACGCATTGAAAGAAGGCTGCTTGTAAAAATTTTCATTGCATATTCAGGATCTTCTATCTTGAACCTTTCTTCAAAAAAAATTGTCAGACGTTTTTTTGTTTCTTGAGGCCCAAGTGAAAAAAATGCTTTAGTCATTTCAGGAGCTGAGGGGCTTTCTGATACTAACAGACGAATGCTTGCAAGGTGAGATTCAGACAAGTGTAAATTTAAAAATCCAAGAGCAAATTGAGTTAAGGCTTCTTTTGTATCCACTAAATCAAGCGAATTAAGAAGCCCAGTTTGTGATTCTTTTCTTTGTGATTCCAGAGCGGTCTGAAACAATATCTCTTTTGTCGCAAAATAACGATAAACCGTTTGTTTTGTTACTCCAGCCTGATGTGCAATCACATCCATACTGGTGCCAATATAACCTTCAGAGAGAAATGCCTTTATAGCAGCATTTATAATAGCATTTCTTTTTTGTTCTTTTATTATTTCAATCTTTGCCATAAATCATACTAACAGGTATGACTGGTTGACACAAGACTTCATTTATATTATTAATCATACTACATAGTATGATTAGATTTTTAGGAGCATGATATGATTTTATCACAAATCAAAAAGGTAATTCCTGACAGTACAAGAGGCAAAGGTCAGCTTGCGGCTCTTACAGGAGTTTTCCTTCTCAGTTTTGATTCTGTATTTGTACGACTGTCAGGAGTAGGCGGTTTTGATACAAATTTCTTATTTGGGTTATTTTCTGCAATTTCTATGGGAGTTTTTATTCAGATAACATCTCCCAAGGGTCTTTGGGGGACATTAAAAGAAAACGGTTGGCCGGGGCTTGTTTCCGGTTTGCTTATTCTTTGCAGTGCGTCTTCTTTTGTCTTAAGTGTTAAACACACGGCAGTGGCAAATACTGTTATAATCATAAGTAGCCGCCCTGTTGTTACTGCCGTAATTTCCTGGATAATATTAAAAGAAAAAGCAAATAAATCCTTCTGGATTACTGTATTTGTAGTTTTTATAGGAATATCTATTGTAGTTGCCGGCTCGCTTGATAAAGGTGGACTTTTTGGAGACTGTCTTGCTGTTTTTTCTGTAATCAGTCTTGGGGTTAACGGTACTTTATGGAGAAAGTATAAAAATATAAATCGTATGGGAATTGTTGGCCTTGGTGGTTTTTTCATAGCTTTAGTAATGTTTGTACCAGCTCATCCGGCAAGTTATTCTTTAAAAACATGGCTTATAATGGCGGCCATGGGGCTGGCATCAGCACCTATAGGGCGTGTACTTAACGCCACATCTACTCGATATATTCCTGCTTCCGAAACATCCATGTTTTCATTAATTAATGTTGTTTTGGCTCCTGCCTGGGCATTTCTCTTTTTCTCTGAAAAACCACCAGTGCAGACCTTGATAGGTGGAGGCATTATTCTGACATCGATAGTAGTATATCTTGTTGTAACAGCGAGGAAAAAAGTTTAATTATAAATATTATTTATGGAACTATGAGAAACTATCATTTTTATTTATTTATATATTGGTTTATATTCTATCCATGATATTAAGGTTGCTGAATCAGCTTTAATAATTTGAGCTTGAAGCAAAATAATGGAGGAAAACTGAAATGACAGATACATTATTACATTATGATTTGGTGGGAAGTTTTTTACGTCCTGAAAGATTAAAAACAGCACGGGCCAATTATACGGCAGGAAAGATTTCTTTTGAAGCTCTTACCAAGATTGAAGATGAAGAAATAATCAAATTGATAGCCAAACAAAAGGAGCTTGGGTATTCGATTGTAAGTGATGGGGAATTCCGCAGAAGCTATTGGCATCTTGATTTTTTCTGGGGTTTTGAAGGTGTTGAACATATTCGCTACGGGGAAGGATATATGTTTCATGATGAAGAAACCCGAGATGATTCAGCGCGTTTAAATGGAAAAATACGTTTTACAAAGTCTCATCCATTTTTGGCTCATTTTAGGTTTTTAAAGGAAGCTGCCGGTGATGATGCTGTTGCCAGAGTTAGTATTCCAGCTCCGGCTCAACTTTTTGCGGAGCTTGTTAGAGGCACAAATGAAGAAAAAACAAATGAGTTTTATCCAAATAGACAGGACTTAATCGATGATTTAAGCGGTGCTTACCGCGAGTCTATTCTTGCTTTCTATGAACTTGGCTGCCGGGACCTCAAGCTTGATGACTGTACCTGGGCTATGCTTTGTGACCGCGATTTCTGGGAGACAATGGCTGGCGCTGGCTTTGATCATGATGAGATTCAGAACTTGTATCTGGAATTAAATAACAAGGCTGTCAGAGATTTACCTTCTGATATAAAAATTTCAACCCATGTTTGCCGTGGTAATTACCACTCAACCTATGCTTCATCAGGTGGTTACGAACCTGTGGGAGAGCTTTTATTTGGTAAGGAAAATGTTGAAACATACTTTCTTGAGTTTGATGATGAGCGTTCTGGAAATTTTGAACCGCTGCGTTATCTGAGCGATTCAAAAGAGGTTGTTCTTGGGCTTGTTACAAGCAAGCGTCCTCAGCTTGAGGATAAGGAAGAAATTAAAAAGCGTATTAATGAAGCCGCAAAATATGTTCCACTGGAGCGCCTAGCGCTAAGTCCACAGTGTGGTTTTGCATCTACAGAAGAAGGAAATATTCTGACTGAAGAAGATCAGTGGAAGAAAATGAAACTTGTCAAAGAGATTGCTGACGAGGTTTGGGGATAGTTTTTTATTCGCCGGGAAGGTTTAATACCCGCCCTGCTTTAGCAGGATTCTACATGCGGAATCTTCTATTTGGAAAGAGTATTTTTGTGTTGGGTAGAAAGCGGCGACCGTCTAAACCAATTCCTTGCAGAACCAACCTGTGTTTGCTCTGCTCCGGAGTTGTTGATTCTCTGAGAGATAAGAATATCCCACAGCTTGCTGTGAGCTTGTTGATTTTTTTACTATAAAAAGCTACCAAAGAGTAGTTAACTATTAACATAAAAGCCTTTTGTAAAATAATTGAGTTTACAAAAGGCTATTTTAAAATTTTGTTTTTTGAGCTTTTTGCAACACTTGGTTCTTTTATAAATAGCTTAGGGCTTTAAAGCATCTGAAGCAAAAATTCTTCATTTACATTATGAAAGCTCTTTACAAAACTAACTGAGGTTAAAAAGAGTCTTCTGTTATAAAGCATTTAAGTTTTATATGAAATACTAACTGAAGCAATAAGAAGCCAATAATTCCACCAATTAAATATGGCGGAATATCACTCCATGAAAACTGACTTCCCAATAAGGCTTGTCCAATTTTTGTTTGGCGAAGTGAAACAAGAAATA
>JAQQAK010000182.1 GCA_028527945.1 Spirochaetaceae bacterium | reverse complement strand
GATTTGAGTTATTTTTCATCCGGGAGGCTCCTTTGGCTTGTTTTATGGTAAAAAAACACTTTACCTTAGGTTGCCTCCTTTTGATATCCCTTATCCTTATTCCCATTTTGTGTTGCTTCTCGGACTTCCGAACGAATAATTGGATCTATGTGAAGAGAAGCACTATATTTCTTTTTGCTATTTTCAGAGAAACAGGTTAGGTAGATTATTAATTATACATAGAATACTATAAGCCCCAACGTCCACAAGAGGAAATTGGAAAACTCTTGGATGGATCGAATATCTCAAAATCCAGTAGCATCAAGAATAAATCTCTTTTTGACGGCCTTCGTCATCATTATTATCGAGGCAGTACTTAAATTCCGTCCTTATATTAAAACTACAGTAGAGGATGGAGTACTGCTTCGAGAAATTATATTTATAATTTTTATCAGTATATCTAACATATGTTTTTCTTTATAAGACAGGTTTTCTGAGACTCAAGACTGATATGTTGATTAACGATTCTATAATATAATGAAATCCCATCCTCCCTAGTCCCTATCAAAAACACTGGAACTAGAAAGGCAGGATTCAATAGTCATTGTTAATTTTTATGTTTTAAGAATTCTTTTGTCAGGGCTATTGCACTTTCAGAAGAGCTGCTTATGCTATTTCTAGTGCAATTTCCATCATCTGATGGAAAGATGTTTGACGCTCCTCAGCACTGCAATCCTCTTTTGAAAAAGCACTGTCACTCACTGTCAGCAAGGCCAGTGCCTTCGTATTGAATTTTGACGCAAGGGTATAAAGAGCTGCTGTTTCCATCTCAGCAGCTATAACTCCATATTGAGCCCATAGCTTCCATGAATCAGGATTATCCCTGTAAAAAGCATCGGATGTCATTACGCTTCCCACCTTAGCGGAAACTCCCATTTTCTGAGCTTGCTGCCATGCTTTATTCAATAAATCAAAATTGGCCGTTGGAGCATAGTCACAACCATTAAAGCGCATTTTGTTCATTGATGAGTCGGTACAGGCGCTCATTGCGAACACAACATCGCGAACTTTTATCTCCTCCTGCATAGCACCGCATGTACCAATACGAATCAGCGTCTTAACTCCATAAAATGCCATTAGTTCATGAATATAGATAGATATAGAAGGGATACCCATTCCTGTTCCTTGCACGGAAATTCTTTTACCTTTATAGGAACCTGTGAATCCCAACATCCCCCGCACATTATTATAACATATCGGATTTTTAAGAAAATTCTCCGCAATATATTTGGCTCTCAAAGGATCGCCTGGAAGCAAAACAGATTCTGCAATATCGCCTTTCTCTGCACCTAAATGCGGTGTACTCATATGAATCTCTCCTCGCCGGAAGTCCGGCTAAATTTAATATTGATAAGAATCGATAAATATCAATGCATTAATTCCTACGATTCTTACCCTTCGTTTAATTATATCAACTGTAGGTATGTACTATGACTTAATGAATTTGTTTTCCTCCAACCCAGACGGTTGATATATTGGGCCTTGTGGCTGTGTAGACAATTTTTTGAAGGATGTTGTCTCCAATATCAAGATCATCCCAGAGGCGAATGGAACCTGACTTGACGGTAGTATCAATTACTACAGCATCGAAGTAGAATCCTTTAGTAAAGTATCCGATGGGGAGATCAAGAGCTTCTCCGTTTCCTGTGGTTGAGATATAGAAAGCATCTCTGAAGTCAATTCTACTGTCAGGACAACCTCGGCGTTCTTCCGGTAGAAAATATGGATTATTCCCGGTTTCAAGCATACGGGAGCAGGCTATGGCTGACTTCATGGCTTCAAACATGGAGTAGGAAGGTCCTCCTGAAATATCTGTTGCAAGGCCAACTTTTATACCTTTTTCCAAGGCGCTACGCAGGGGAAGAACAGAGCTGGCAAAATAGGAATTTGAAAGTGGGCAGTGCGAAATAGTTGTTCCTCTCTTAAGAAAGATCTCTTTGTCCGATTCGGTCAGGTGGGGACAGTGTCCCATAAGACTCTTGCGTCCGAGAAGTCCAAACTTGTCCAGAGCTTCCGTATCCGTAATACCAAATCTGTCAATAACGTAGTTGTGTTCCCAGTCCCCTTCCGAGCAGTGGGTCTGGACATAGGCTTTCTTTTCCCGGGTAAAGGCTCCCAGACCTTCAAGCGCCGCATCTGAACATGACGGGATAAAACGAGGGGTCACAACGGCGTTCAGCATATCGTCTTTATTATCCGGATGTGCTTTAACATAGTCGAAGAAGTCTGATGTTCCACGAATAGATGCGTCTGCAGATTTGTCCCGGTAGTAATCAGGACACTGATCTCTGTTATCCATGGCAATCTTTCCGACAAGAGCCCTCTGCCCTTTCTCAAGACATATATCTGCCAGAATACGGGTTGCATCCTGGTGAATCGTTGCATAGTACATGGATGTTGTTGTTCCCATTGAAATAAGGTCATCAACAAGAAGAGAGTAAGTGCTTTTTGCAAAATCTATATCAGCAAATCGGGCTTCCAGGGGAAATGTGTATTTGTTAAGCCAGATTTCAAGAGGAACGTCAAGGGCCTGTCCTAGCTGAGGATATTGTGAGGCATGAACGTGATTGTCTATTAATCCAGGAATCAGAAAAGATCCCTTTGGAAGTTTTACAAGTTTGCCTTCATTTTCGGCGGATTTCAGTTTTTCCTTGTAAGTAGGCTCCTCAGGGCGAATAAGCTCTTTTATACGCCCATCAGTTTCTACACTGATAACTACATTTTTCAGAACATCGACTTTATTTCTTGTCGGCATGTGAAAGCCGTTGGCGAGAATCATTTTTCCCCGCATATGATTGTTAAAGTTCATAGGTTACCTCTTATTTTGAAGATTTTAATGCAAGGTGACAGGCTACAGAGTGACCCTTTGAAACAGGAATCAATTCTGGAGCTATCTTTTTACATTTCTCCGTAAATAATGGACATCGCGTGTGAAAGTTGCAGCCTTTAGGTGGATTGGCGGCAGAAGGAATGTTTCCTGTTAGTATAATTCGCTTTTTATCCTCATCCGGAGTCTCTCTGGGAACCGAGGAGAGCAGGGCACGAGAATATGGATGCAGGGGGCCTGAGAAAAAGACTGAGGTGTCTGCTTGTTCTACGATTTTTCCAAGATACATAACTGCGATTCTGTTTGTAACGGTTCTGACAATAGCCAGATCGTGGGAGATGAAAAGATAGGTGAGGGAGTATTCGTCCCTGAGGTCTTGAAGCAGGTTGAGAATCTGAGCCTGGATGCTGACATCCAGTGCGCTTACCGGTTCATCCGCAACAATAAAACGAGGACGGGTAACCAGTGCTCTGGCAATAACAATTCTCTGTCTCTGGCCTCCTGAGAACTCTCTTGGAAATCTCTGTACAGATCCATCTGGAATTCCGCAATGATCTAAAACCTTTTTCGCTTTGGTCGCTGCTTCAGAAGGTTTGGCTAGTCTGTGAACGATAAGAGGTTCGGCAACGATATCAAGTACCCGCATTCGGGGATTGAGCGAGCTGTAGGGATCCTGAAAGATCATCTGCATTTCCCGGCGAAGGGTACGAAGACTCTTTTTGTCTGCAGTCATAACATCTCTCCCCGCAAAGTTGATGGACCCACTGGTAGGCTGGATAAGACGCAGAATCGAACGGCCAGTTGTTGATTTACCGCACCCGGATTCTCCAACCAAACCAAAACTCTCGCCGGCGTTAATGGAAAGATTTATACCGTCAACTGCGCGAATAGAAGGGCTTTTTCCCAGAAAGGTGCTGGTCCTGCTGTTAAAATATGTTTTTAGATCTTTTACGGATAGTATTTCTTCACACATTAGGTTGTTCTCCAGACTTTTCATTTTCATGACAATATAACCAGCAGGCAACCCGGATTGAGTTCTCTAAAACTGTCATGGGAGGGGCTTTCTTGCTGCACTTTTCGGTTGCCTGTTCGCACCTGGGGTGAAAGGGACAGCCTGAAGGTCTGGCCTCCAGAGAGGGAACCTGCCCCGCAATAGCTCGGAGTCGTTTTCCCTCTGTAGTAAGAGTTGGCCGAGCTTTAAGAAGCGCTTTGGTGTAAGGATGTGCAGGGTTGTAGAAGAGGTTATTTACGTCTGTATGCTCCATAACCTGTCCTCCGTATACAACCATGACCTCATCTACAATCTCTGCAATAACTCCTAGGTCATGGGAGACAAACAGGACGGTAACATTGCGTTCCTTCTGAAGGTCTTTTAGAAGTTCAAGAATCTGAGCCTGTATCGTAACATCCAGAGCTGTTGTTGGTTCATCAGCAATAATTATTTCAGGAGAAGGTGCAAGAGCCATGGCTATCATTGCCCGCTGTCTCATACCTCCGCTGAGCTGGAAGGGGAATTCATCATATACAGATTCGGGTCTTGGAATGCCTACTGTCTCGAGTAGTTCAATTACTTTGATCCTCGCTTCGCTCCGTTTCAGTCCGCAGTGATGTTTGAGACTTTCGGCAATCTGATCTCCAATCGTATAGAGGGGATCAAAGGAGGTCAGAGGTTCCTGAAATATTGTCCCTATCTTCTTTCCTCGGATTTTTTTGTATTCTTTTTTCGAAAGGGTTCTTAAGTCTTCTCCGTTGAGAAAAACCTCTCCCTCGGAAATCCTTGCGGTTTGAGGTAACAGGCCCAGGATACTCATCGATAGCATTGTTTTCCCACTTCCTGATTCTCCAACTATACCAAGAGCCTTTCCCTTTTCAAGATCAAAATTAACCCCGTCCACAGCGGAGAATGTACCATTTGCTGTTTTTATAAGTGTCCGCAGGTTACGAACACTGAGTAATATCTCTTGTTCACTCATCGGGAACCTGCCTCAGAAGTATCAAAATAATCACGGAGAAAGTCTCCAATGATATTGATGGAAAGGATTATAGCCATCAGTATAAGCCCCGGGAAGACCATTATCCACCAGGCCGCAAAGAAGGTCTGCTGCGCATCCGCAAGGATGCCACCTAAAGTAGGAGTCGGGGCGGGTACTCCCAGGCCAAGGAAACTTAGTGTGGCTTCTGAAACAATCATCTGTCCCATGGTCAGTGTAGCGTTTACCAGGATAATGCCCATTGTCTGCGGTAGAATATGCTTAATAAGAATACGAATTGAAGAGCAGCCAATTGAATTTGCTGCCTCAATAAAGCTGTACTCTCTGATCCTGAGAACTTCACCCCTTACAAGTTTTGCAAAGGTAACCCAGCCAGTAAATCCAAGTACCAATGCCACATTGATTAGCCCGGGACCTATTGCCGCAACAACGGCAATCGCCAGAACCACAAATGGCAAAGACATAAGGGCATCAACGATTCTCATGATTACATTGTCCACTGCTCCGCCTATATAACCGGAAACAAGCCCAAGGGTTACCCCGACAATCATAGCAATTACAACAGAGAAGAATGAGACCAACAAAGATATCCTGATGGCAAGTAGTATCCTTGCTGTCAGATCTCTCCCAAGAGAATCTGTTCCCAGAATATGAGGAAAGCTGCTGGCAGCACCTGGAAAAGAATCTGCATGAAGGGTGGGGGGAAGCAGTGAACTCATGAGATCCTGTTCTAGTGCATCAGCCGGGAAAAAATTGGCAAACACTGCGGCAATTACAGCAAGAAGAAGAATTATATGAGCAATAAGAGCCAGAGGGTGCTTTACCAGTACTCCAAAATAGCCTTTTTCTCGGCGTTTAGTTTTTGTTATTTCCATACACGTACTCTCGGGTCGATTAGCCCATAGAAAATATCCAGGACCATGCTGAAAACAAGGATGAAAAGGGCAATAAAAAAAGTGCTGGCAATAACCACAGGATAATCCCTACCATATGCGGATTGGGCCAGAAGTTGGCCGATTCCTGGCCAACCGAAAACTGATTCCACTACAACTGAACCGCCGATAACAAAACGCATTTGGAGGGAGAGTTGTGTCAGCACCGGAATAGAGGCATTCCGGAATATATGTTTAATAAGAATGAGATGCTCACTAATTCCTTTTGAGTTGAGAACATTCACAAATGGCTGAGAGAGAACTTCAAGTGTACTCGAACGAGTAACCCGTACAATACCGGCCAAAAGGAAAAGGGAAAGGGAAATAGTGGGCAGTACAAGGTGTGCTGGAGTTCCATACCCGGAAGGGGGAAGAATGGGTATCAACACTCCGAACAAAAAAATTAGCAAAAGGGCTATCCAGAATACAGGCATAGCCTGACCAATCATGCTTATAAGAACGGCTGTTGAATCAATTGAAGTTCCCTTCTTTAACGCTGCCAACATGCCTATAGGAATTCCTACTATAGTAGCAAGTACAAGAGCAGAAAAGGCTAGAACCAGAGTCGCCGGAAGCCGTTTCAATACCATCTGAAGAGCCTCTTGCTGGGTTCTCAGTGATTCTCCGAATTCAAGGTGCGCGACCTTACTCAGATAGTTTACATATCTGACAGCCAGAGGCTTGTCTAATCCATAGGCTGATCTAAGCTGAGCTAAATCTGCTTCAGAAGCTGTAGGGGATGCAATCATACGGATAGGATCCCCGGAGAGATTTAGAACCAGAAATACGACAGAAACGATAATAACGATAGTTACCAGACTCTGAATGAGCCTGCGGAGTATAAACTTAATCAACCTGTTTTCCTCCTACAATACAAGATATGACCTTTTCTTCTTCCGTATCGAAGAGACCCCTGTCTGTAATCCGGAAAAATGGAGCTACTTCCATTCCCAGCCAGAAGAGGAAAAAAAGCGGTTGATACCACTTTACACCGCCATTTCTCAGTTTATCTTCGATGTCATGAATACGGGATATTGTCTCTTCCATGGGAAGATCGGACATAAGACCAGCCACAGGAAGGGGCAGTTCCTCTGTTATCTGTCCGTTCTGAACCAGAACTATACCGCCCTGAAGTTCAATAACTCGGTTTGCGGCAACCAGAAGATCTTCTTTGCTTCTTCCCAGGGCCACAATCCCGTGGTGATCATGTGCCTGACTTACTGCAATGGCGCCATTTTTAAGGCCATAGTCTTTGAGAAAGGCTTTTCCCAGAAGATCTTTTCGTTGACGATTTGCACAGATTAGATAGAAAAGGTTTTCATCAGAGCTTGAAAGATCGGCATCCCCATTTTTAACTTTAACGGGAACCTCAACCAGTTCTGTAAACCGATTTATTTGATTCATCTCAATGGATCTGATAGTCACTTCTTCATCCTGATAATCTTTAGGGATAAATTGAAGCTCCTCTTTTGTTAGGGGAGGTCTAAGAATTGTATGCAAAAGCTCAGGGGAATAGGTTCTCTTTGTTTTGGAAGGTTCTGATTTTAACGGAATAGGATGACCCGAAGCAATGACTCTCTCCAGCTGAAGAGTTTCCGGGGAATCAAAGACAAGAATGTCAGCATAGCTTCCAGACCGGAGGGTTCCTATCAATTCTCCCAGGCGGTAATGCTCGGCAATGTTGTAGGAGACCATTCTGAGTGCCTCGGGAACAGGTATGCCTGATTTTACTGCTAATCTTACTTTGTGTAACATGTAGTCATCAGAGGTCATGTGAGAAATCATCATGTCATCGGTAACCAGTCCTACCCGGTCGGTGGGTAGATTTTCTCTTGCTATAACTCCCACCAGAGTTTCCACTTCCCGAGCTATTGTTCCGTTTCTCAGCATGACAAAGACCCCCTTGCGGATCTTTTCGATTACCTCTTCCTGCTTTCGGGGTTCATGATCGGAACTGATTCCGACGGCCAGACAGGCATCAAGCTCTTCTCCCCTTGTCAGAAAGAGATGCCCTTCCGGGGTTTTTCTCTGCCGAACAGCTTTGTCAAACAGAGCCAGATCATTTGCATCCCCATTCTTAAGGGTTTTTACAATCTCCTGACCGTTGACCTCTGCCAGACCAACACTTTCATCTTCATTCAGAAGATCCAGGGCCTCTACGGTATTAAGGGTACTGAGAGTATGTTGTAATTCTGGTAGAAAGGGAAGCTGGGGCGGAGTGATGAAGAGGGCCTTCACGTCCGTCTCTCTCAAGGCTTCACACATCTCTTTGATTCCAGGGCGTCCTGCAACGGCTCCGACCTCATGGAAGTCGGTAAAAACTGAAGTCACACCGCACCGGAGAGCAGCCTGGGAAAAGGTAACAGGATCTGCAAGGGAGCTCTCAACATGGATATGTCCCTCAACGAATCCAGGGGCCAGAAATTTACCACTGACATCAATGATTTTAGTGGTAAATTTACAGATATCGGTGGATATTCGAGCGATAAATCGTCCGGATATCCAGATATCTCCGTCCAGGAACTCTCTTGTATAAACATTTAAATACTTGGCTCCATGAAGAATGAAATCAGGAGCCTCAAGACCTAGAGCGACACGCCCCATGTGGAAACGTTCGCTGTCGTTTGGAAAAAATGAGTGATTCATCAAAACAACTTTCAATCATTAATGAATCTGGCATCATACATATAGAGGAACTCATCTGAACGTGGGCTCCAGTTTAGCCTAGTACTCATTCCATATATTACGGGCTGTTTATACAGGAAGATTGCCGGAGCAGCCTCATTGATAAGTTTATCTGCCTGGGAGTAGAGATTTTTTCTCTTTGCCTGATCTACTGTCTCATTGGCATCCTTAAGAAGTTTATCAATAGCAGGATTTTCAATAGTTCTGAGTAGACTTCCGCTCATGGTGATAAAGTTAAAAACGTAAGAGGCGTCAAACACGGGATTGCCCCATCCTACAAAGTACATTGGAGCGGTCTTGTGGCCAAAGAGGGAGGAGTTATAAGCTCCAAACTCCATGGTGTTGATGTTAACATTAACTCCAACCTTTGAGAGGTATCCTGTAATTGCTTGAACTACAGCACTGTCGTTAATATAACGGCCGCTTGCTGTATCTATGGTAATGGAGAATCCGTCTTTATAACCAGCCTGTGCAAGGAGTTCTTTTGCCTTTTCTGGATTGTATGGGTAGGGTTTTACAGCTGGATCAAAGCCGAAATCCTTGTCTGTTAGCAATGTTGAAGTGATTGCTGCACTGTTGCCGAGCAACCGTTTTATAATTGCATCCTTATCGATGGCATAGTTGAGAGCCTGGCGAACCCGAACGTCTTTAAGAGGAGAATCCTGGAGGGTATCAAGTCCCACAAAAATAACTCTTGTTCCTGTTGCTGTAACAAAATTGGTCTTTCTATTTTTTTCAATCTGCTTCTGTGCTGTTACAGGAGGATCGGTAATCAGATCAGCTCTGCCGCCGAGAAGCGTGGCAACACGGCTGGTAGATGAACTTACAAACTGAAACTCAACATACTGAATGGAAGCGGGAGTTTTCCAGTAATTATCATTTCGTTTAAGTGTAATCCGGTTTCCCATATCCCAGCTGACAAGCTGGTAGGCCCCTGTTCCAATCGGTTTAAGTTTAAATTGTTGTGCACCGACTTTTTCTCGGTATACAGGAGGCACAATCTGTAGCTCTGTAAAGTAGTGAGCTGCCAAGGGAAAAGGGCGTTTGGCTGTAATTCGTATCGTGTAGTTATCGACAATCTCAACCTTGTCGATCCAGTTTAGATCCCTGGCTCTTGTAGATTTACTGGCAGGATCGAGGATCTTCTCTATACTGTATTTAACAGCAGTGGCGTTGAAATCTTCACCATTATGAAACTTTACGCCTTTTCTGAGGTGGAAAAGCCAAGACGTATCACTTTCCTGATCATAGCTTTCTGCAAGAGCCGGTACGTTTCTGCCATCTTGTGTTTTCTCGAGCAGGGAATCAAAAATATTGATTGTTAGACTATATGACGGAACTGAGCGGTCAACAATAGGGTCCAATCCTGTCGGTTCAGCAGATTGAACAACTATAAGAGGATCTTTTTCCGATCCTGCCATTTGAGCGGCAAATAATGGTGATGCTGAAGAGATTAGCGTGACTACCAGAGCTAATTTAAACAGCGAAGCGAGATTTTTATGAGTGTACATGATTTTCCTTTCCTTACAAAGTTTTATTTGTTACCATATGATTTGATATAAATGCAAAAATGTCAATGCTGAATTCAGGTAACATGTGTATAGGTTTGTAAATATTTTATGTTAATTAAAGTATACAGTTCAAAGATTTCATACAACGTTCTATAACCAAGACATTTCCTTGGTCTACTATTTAATTTATCAGCAGCAAACTCTTCCGAGACTTCAATGTTGTTTAGTTTCATTGATTTTGAGAAATATTGGAGTAGAAGACTATTTGCATTTTCATTCTATCCACGTTCCCAAGAATGGTATGGTTTTGCAAAATAAGTATCACATTTGAGAACGGCTGATACTTCTTCATGCTTTGCAAACTCTCTACTATTATTAAATGTTATTGTTTTAAACTAACCTCAAAGCGACTCTAAAAGTTTTTTTATCATTTCGGTTACAAGTTCATCGGTCATCCCTCCCCGGAAGAAAGATTTTGCATGGATTCGGTAGAAAGCGGCGACCGTCTAAACCCATTCCTTGTAGAACCAACCCGTGCTTGCGCGGGGGGATTATTTTTCCAACCAAACTGGTTTATAATCGTATATAAAGTTATGGATCAATTTAATAAAATCTGGAATGAATACTATCCCAAACTGACAGTTTTTCTGCGCACATCCTTCCAGATTAGCGATCCAGACGATCTTGTTCAGGAAATAATGATGAAGGTATTTAAAAACCTGAATCGTTACAATAACCAATACTCTTTTAACACATGGCTCTACACCATTGCACGTAACCACACTATAGATTCTATAAGAAAGCAGAGTACAATCAGAAAAACTGAAGAAGCAGCCATCAGTCAGGCAAAGATACTGCCGTTTTCTTCTGAGACAACACCAGAGCAGATCGCTATAAAAAAAGAGCTTCAAAGGGCAGTAGCGGATTATATAAAGGAATTGCCGGAGCTTCAGCGCCAGATAGCGTTTCTCAGGTTCCATGAAGATCTGAAATACAGCGAGATAGGCAAGATAACAGGCATACCGGAAGGTACGGCTAAATACCATATTCACAATATCAAAAAGGATTTTGAGCAATTTTACGGAGAACACTATGAAGACTGAAAAGGCTTTTAATGATTATTACCAGAATTTAATCAAAGAGGTAGAGGTTCCGCCCTGTCCCTCTTTTGAGGTCAATGAGAACCCTGTTTATTCTCGAAAAAACACATGGGCTAAGCTTGTTATTGCGGCTATCCTCATCATGGCAGTATTCCCCTCGGTGTATAGATTGCATAATCCGTCTGTACTTGCTGTCAGAGCTGCCGAGAGCACAAAGAAAAATCAAATAAATTCCAGAATCCAGAACGGATTGACGGAGTTTAAATATATCGCGTCATACTCATTTATTTCAGGAGGAAAAGAATGAAGAAGAGTTATATTCTAAGTCTTATCGTATTAATTGCTACAATGCTTTTTGCGATGATATGCAGCGGCTGTGTGTCCTGCTTTCTCGACATCGGCAGTCTGTTTATGGTTATTATTCCTACATTTTTTATGCTGATAGCGAACTACAGTCTGAATGAAATAGGAAGCAGCTTTGTTGAAGGTTTCAGAAAAGAACAAATTGATTCAACCAGACTTAAAACGGGAATCATCTTTTTCAAGTCAATGCAGAAATATCTTATTTTTTCTGGAATGCTTGGTGTCTTCACGGGAGTGATTGCAATGCTGGCAATGCTGGATAATCCTGAAAAATTTGGAGCAGGACTGGCTCTCGCGCTTTTAACAGTCCTGTACTCACTATTCTTTTCAATGGCTGTTGCAATCCCCTTCAGAACAGGGCTTGAAAAGCGGCTTGCAGAGTTTGAAAGCGGAGTCTGAAAGACCATGTAAGCCCCGCTGCAAGTTTAAAGCAAGCATGTGGCGGGAGATTATTCTTCCTGAAATTTATCCTGTAATATTTTTTCTATATCTCTTTTCAAGTCACAACCTTTCTTATCATTTTTATCACATAGCTCTTCTGCCTGTGCCAATGCGTTTAGCAGAGTTTTTTTTGAAATGCTTGACTTGTTTTCTGTGAGTAATGTATCGATTTTATTGTAACTGATTGAGATATCTTGTTTGGCTTCAGAACTGTGGGGGATTGCCGCAAGAAGCTCTTTTCTTAGTTTTAGAGATTTTTGATAGAACTCTAATGCCTCATCAAAGCGTTCCAACCCTCTTAGGCTGTCGCCGACATCATCATGACTATACGCAAGATCTCCTTTAGATTCGATACTATGAGGCATGACCTCGACAAGCAGGCTGTCTATTTCTAAAGATTTACGATAAGAAATTAGTGCTTCATCAAACCGCTTCATCCCCCTTAAGACATCGCCTATTCTGTTATAACTTACTGAGACATCCCTTTTGGTACTGCTGTTACCTGGTGTGGCAGCAGCAATTTGTTTTCTAATCTCCAGAGATTTCTGATGAAAATCCAGTGCTTCATCAAAACGTTGTAGGTTCCAAAAAGCGTCACCCACTTTTCCATAACCAAGTGATAGGTCGCATTTAGTATCCAAATTCCGGGGAATAGTAACGGCTATCTGTTTTACTATTTCCAAAGATTCCTGATAAGCTTTTAGAGCTTCATTGAAGTTCTTCAGACTCAAAAATGCATTACCAATTTTGCTGTAACTGATAAATAAGTCACGTTTTGCATCAAGACTGTCAGGCGTAGCGGGAAGGAGTTCTTTATCTATCTCTAAGGATTTTTGATAATAATTAAGAGCATTTTTAAAATTTTGTAATTTCCTAAAAATATCACCAATATGGCTATAACTAATTGAAAGATTGCGTTTAGCTTCAATGTTATCCGGCATAACGGCAAGAATTTGTTTTTTTATTTTCAATGCTCCTTGATAAGAATCCAGAGCTTTTTCAAAATACTGCAGGCTTTTTAGTACATCGCCCTTTCTATCGTAACTGCCTGAAAGGGTGTACAGTGCTTCTATATTATTGGGCATTGCGGCAAGAACTTGTTTATCTATCTCAAGAGAGTTCTGATAATAATCAAGAGCCTCTTCAAAATATTGCAATTTTCTGAAGACATCACCGACATTGCCATAACAGAATGAAAGATCGCGTTTTGCGTCAATGCTGTAGGGGATAGCATCAAGGAGTTGTTTTCTGATTTTTACAGAAATCTTATAACAATCCAGAGCTTCTTTGTATCGATGTAAGTTTTCAAATATATCACCAACTCTGTCATAACTGCTTGATAGCTCGTTTTGGGCTTCAATATCATCTGGCATTGCGGCAAGAACTTGTTTGTCTATCTCAAGAGAGTTTTGATAATAATCAAGAGACGCCTCAAAATGCTGTAATATCCTAAAGGCATCTCCTGCATTGCTATAACTGATTGATAGATTACGTTTGTTATCTATGTTGTCAGGCATTACAGAAAGGAGCTGTTTTCTTATTTTTAACGCGCTTTTATAATAATCCAGAGCTTCCTCAAAAAATTGTAGGTTCCAAAAGGTATTTCCTGTTTTGTCATAACCTAACGCAAGGTTCCAATTTGCTTTGGTGCTGTCTGGATAAATTAGAGCTATCTGTTTAGTTATTTTAAGAGATTCCTGATAAGAATCCAGTGCTTCGTCATATTGTCGAGTCATGTGGAATTGGTCACCTATTTCTGAGTACAGCAGCATTTT
>JAQQAK010000181.1 GCA_028527945.1 Spirochaetaceae bacterium | reverse complement strand
CATTTGCCATAATCATTTTTTGCGGCAAACTGCTCTTCCGACATTTTTTTAACAAATGAATAAACAAGAGTATGAACTGTCCAGTCAATAGAAGTTTTGTCTATATTAAAAGCAAAGGGAATACAATTTTCAACTTTACCGGGATTTTGTTTTTTCATTTCAACAAGCATATTATAAAACTCATCTGTTGTTTGAGGTTCTTTGAGACCCATCTTATCAAGCCAGTCTTTTCGTACAAAAGTTCCAAACGCAGCTGTATTTGGTCTTTTTCCAGGAATTGTATACTGCCCACCTTTAAATTCTCCATATTTAAGAACATTATCACCTAAATAAGCTTTTAAGTTTGAGCCGTATTTATCAAGGTATGGCTTAAGATCAACAAGACCTCCAAGTTTGATATAATTTGAAATTAAAGAATTACTATATGTTATACATAAATCAGGAGCTTCTTGTGAAACCATTAAATCATTGAGTTTCTCATCTGTTGTATTTCTTGGTGTTGATATAAATCTTATATTAACGCCTTTCTTTGCCATAGACTTTTTAATATATTGAGCCTGAAAACCATTAGTAATACTTAAACCCGGTATTCCCCTATCAAAGATCTGTACACTCATATCTACCATATCTTTTGAAGAAGTATCAGCTTGTTTTGAGCAACCTGAAGTTATAATTAATAGAACCAATAATACCGCAGTAAAAAAAATAGAATGATTTTTTTTCATTCATGACTCCTTATCTTTAAAAGACTTTTAAGCATCCCGTATTATGCCTGTAAAATATTAATTACAAAAAGCAATTTTAGCCCTTTAATTAAATGAGTTTTATTTTAGTGCTTTTTCCGGTAAACAAGGTCCGCCATAACAGCGGAACCTTATTCTTCTATAATTATAGATAATTATTATTCAATATCAAATTTTAATGTATTTCCTTCTGGAGAAATAATACTGCCTCTTGAAGACTCTGATGTTATATTTTTAATTTCAACTTTTTTACCAACAGTTAATACTGACCAAGAACAATCTTCTATGCTTCCAATTCTTTCAATAGATATAGCCTGTCCATTTCTATTTATTTTAAAAAGTATTTCTTTATCAGCTTCCTGATTTACAATAGATACTGTTTTATTATATCCGTCAGGTATTTCATAAAGTTCAAGCGTAACTCCATCACGATAATCATAATCAGGGAGAGTCTCGTCGGAGCCTGTTGCAAGAACTGTTCCCTCTTTTACAAAAAGAGGCATGGACATAAAATCATATTTCTCTCTTATCCAGACAGGGCCCACAATTGTTCTAGTACCAGTTAATTCAGTCCAGCGTCCGGGTGGTAAATAAAACTCTGAAAGCCCCTCTTTGTTAAAGACTGGTGATACAAGAACAGAATCACCAATCATATACTGCCTGTCAAGGTAATAACAGCCTGGATCATCAGGGAATTCAAACATCATTGGTCTCATTACAGGAATACCATCTGTTGATGCCAATAAGGCCATCCTGAATAAATAAGGCATGAGTCTGCATTTTAGGTTTGTAAAATGCCTAAGAACATCTACAGATTCTTCATCTATCAACCAAGGTACTCTATATGAAGAACTTCCATGAAGCCTGCTATGTGAAGACATTAAACCGAATGCTATCCATCTTTTAAATACATCAGGATCAGGATTTCCTTCAAAACCACCGATATCATGGCTCCAAAAACCAAAACCGCAAAGACTCAATGACAAACCGCCTCTAAGACTTTCAGCCATAGATTCAAAGTCAGAAAAGCAGTCGCCTCCCCAATGAACTGGAAACTTCTGACATCCGGCAGTAGCCGATCTTGCGTATAAAATTGGATTACCCTTTTTATCTTTTAAAAGTCCATTAACAGCTTCATTATAAAGATATGAATAATAGTTATGCATTTTTACAGGATCAGAACCATCGCTGTAAACAACATCAACAGGAATTCTCTCACCAAAATCTGTTTTAAAACAGTCTACTCCTAAATCAAGAAGTGGTTCCAATTTCGATAAATACCATTTCGTTGCTTCCGGATTTGTAAAATCAACAATTCCCATTCCGGCCTGCCATAGGTCAGTCTGCCAAACACTACCATCTGGCTTATGAAGCAAATAACCGTTATTCAGTGCCTCAGAAAAGATTTCTCCATTTTGTGCAATATATGGATTTATCCAAAAACAAACCTTTATACCTTTTTTGTGAATCTCATCAATGAGAGCTTTGATATCCGAGAAAGTATCACAATCCCATTTAAAATCGCACCATCTAAAACCTTTCATCCAAAAACAATCGAAATGAAAAACATGAAGAGGAAGATGTCGTTCTTCCATTCCATTAATAAATCCCATTACGGTTTCTGCATCATAACTAGTTGTAAAAGAAGTTGTTAGCCATAAGCCAAATGACCATGAAGGAGGAAGAGATGGACGACCGGTTAAAGCTGTGTATTTCTTGATTATTTCAGCAGGAGTCGGACCATAAATAATCATATATTCAAGTGATTCTCCCGGCACACTCATTTGAACTCGGCTTACTTTTTCAGAAGCGACCTCAAAAGAAACAGGGCCGGGTTCATTAACAAAAACACCATAACCATTGTTAGTCATATAAAAAGGAACATTTTTATATGTCTGCTCACTTGAAGTTCCACCATCTTTATTCCAGATATCAACAACCTGACCATTTTTTACAAAAGCAGAAAAGCGCTCTCCCATTCCATAAACAAGCTCACCTACTTTTAAAGTTAGTTGCTCATGTACAAAAGTTTTTTCATTTGGATCAATAACATACCCGACAGACTTGTCAGCACTGCTTGTAAGATATTTTCCATCGCCAAAAAACTTTACAGACCATGGGCTGTCATGACTTATTTTTGCAGACAACTTTCCACTTGTATAAATAGTCTCTTTTTCAGTTTTATTTATTACGGCCTTAACATCTTTTTTATCGATCTCAAAATAAGGACCTTTTTTTAACGCGCCTTTGAAATGCTCTATTTTTACAGAAATAACATCTTCTTGCGGTGATGTAAAATATAAATTCATAGCAGGAAGATTTAAGACATCTGATCTCTCATTAATTTTCTTTACAGGCGCAAGAACAGATAACATTCCCTCACTGTCTCTGGTTTCATAAGCATGAGCAGGATGCACAATATTATAACCTTCCCGCTTAAGCCAATATCCATCAGTAAATTTCATTCAAAACCCCCAGATAATTATTTTATACTACCAGCAGTGATCCCCTTTGTAAGAGTCCGCTGAAATATTATAAAGAAAATGATACAAGGCAAAACTCCTAAAAGAGCAGAAGCACTTGCCATAGTTACATCCATATTGTGCTGACCTTGTGTGACTGTCAATGCTATTGGAACTGTCTGGTTTTTATTTGAAACAAGCATAATGAGAGGTAAAAAGAACTCATTCCATGTCCATATAAAAAAGAATGTAAATAATACTGAAAGAGTCGGTATAGACATTGGGAAAACAATTGAACGCAAAATCTGTCCCTTTCCTGCTCCATCAATTTTTGCCGCTTCCAAAAGAGCTCTTGGAAAGGCGGAAAAAACATTCGACAAAAGATATGTTCCAAATGCTGACTGTATTACAGTAAATACAATTATAACAGATATTTTTGTATCATATAAACCAATTGCTTTTACAATATAATAAAGCGGATAAGCCAAAGATTCATGTGGCAATGTATTGGCTACAACAAATATTATTAAGAACACTGACATTCCTTTAATTTTGCCTATTCCAAGCGCATACGCATTTAGTAGTGATAATCCTGTAGCCAAAACCGCTACACTAATACTTATTATAAAACTGTTTAATAGTTTACCGGAAAATTTTACTCGCTCCCAAAACTCGATAATACTGTCAAAGCTGATTGTACTTGGTAAAACAAGAGGGCCTCTTGCCGCATATTCAGGAGCAGTTTTAAAAGCATTAATAGCAATTATAAAGAAAGGAAAAAGCATGATTACCAAAAGCAAAATTAAAACAATCATTGCTATGGCCGGTGATATATATTTTCTTGTCAAAGTGCCCATTATTCATCCTCCTGCATTTTTAGCTGAAGCTTGATAAAAACAACAGTTAAAGCCAAAATTATAATTGTCATTACAGTCGAAATTGCAGAACCATAGCCGACTCTTGCTTTCTCAAAAAAGTTCTGATAAGCAAAATAAGAAGGTACTATAGTAGCATGACCTGGACCACCTCTTGTTAAAACATAAATTTGGGCAAATATTTTTAAAGCTGCTATTGTTGTAGTTAAAACTACAACACTTATTTCCGGTATAATAACAGATATAACTATCTGCATTCGGTGACGCCACCTTGCTCCATCAAGAGATGCTGCCTCTAATATTTGCGGATCAACTCTTTGCAGCGCTGACATAAAAATAACTAATGGGTATCCTATTTGAAACCAAATCATTATTCCCATAACACTAGGTAGCGCAGTCTCTGCTTCACCAAGCCAGTTATGTGTAAACGCTCCAAGCCCAACTCTTGTAAGAATCCAGTTAAGAGCGCCATATCCAGGATTAAGGATCCATCCCCAAACAACACCCGCGATAGCTACTGGAAGAATTTGCGGGAGATAATATCCAGCTCTAAAAAAGCTGGCAACTTTCATATTAAAACGTGTTGAAACATAATCAAATAAAAATACTGCGAGAATAAGCCCTAAAATTGTAGGAATTATTGTTACAGCAATTATCATGAGAAGATTATTTCTAAATGCCGCCCAAAAAACAGCATCAGTAAAAACTTTATGATAGTTTGCAAATCCGACAAACTGAGGAGGTTTTACTCCGTTCCATTTTGTCAAACTTATACCAAGATTGGCAATAAAAGGAAATGCAATGACAATAAGGAAAAGTATCAGGCCAGGAATTAAAAAAACAAAATAGCCCTGGGATGACTTTTCAATCTTTTTCATACGAAACTCCAAAAAAGGGTCCATCACAATGTGATGAACCCATTAACGTAGCAAGTCTTACAATTAAAGACCGCTGTGATACTCTTCTCCAAGTTCTGTTAAAACCTGATCAGCAGACTTAGTTTTTCCCATTAAATCCTGAACTTTTGCGACAAGAACATCGTAAAAACCAGCTACTGGCCAGTCAGGATAAAAAGCGAGGCCATCAGCATCAAGGATATCATTAAATCCCTGAATAAGCTCTTTAATTTTTGGATCAGAGATTCCATTAAGATCCGCGTTTACAGGAATTCCACCAGCATTTCCAAGAATATTCTGAATCTCAGGACTAAGAGTTATATCTATAAAATCATAAGCAATTTCTTTATTTGAAGCTGAAGTAGGAACAACCCACAAGTTTCCACTGGAACCTGGATGATATTTATTTCCAGGGAAATTAAAAATTCCCCAATCAAATTCTGTTATTTCTTCAACAAAACGGCCATACCACCAGCTTCCTGAAATCATCATTGGATATTCACCTCTTGTATATGCAAGGCCCATATCTTCTGCTTTCATACTAACAGCATCTGCTGATATATAACCATTATCTATCCATTCAACCATCTTATTTGCTGCAAAGGTAAACTCTGGTCCGTGAAAATCAACATCACCCTGAAAAAGCTGATATGACTTAATAAAATCTTCATCAGCCTGACTTAAAACAAGTTCATAAAAAACCTGTTGAGCAGGATATTCAGCACCAGCAACTGCAAGAGGGGTAATTCCTTTAGCAGCAAAGGCAGCCATTACTTCTTCAAATTCAGAAAAAGTCTTAGGAACATCAAGTCCATATTCAGCAAACATATCCTTATTGTAATAAACCATAACGTATTCGCCATAGTTGGTTACTCCATACCAGTCTCCATCACCCATGATTCCATCTTTGTAGCGTGCTGTTACAGTAATACTGTCTCCAAGGATTTTGTCCCATCCACGTTCCTTGGCAACATCAGAAAGATCTGTTAAAAGTCCCTGAGAAGAAAGAAGACCTGCTGTAGCATTTCCTTTATTATATTCCATTACATCAGGAGCTTCTGATGAATTTAAAACCATACTGGCAGTCTGTCTAATTTGTTCAAAACCTTTCTCTTCAAAGTTTATTTCGAGATCTGGATATTTTTCTTTAAGCTTTTCCATAGCAACTTTCCAGGCTTTTCCCATTGCACCATTTTCTGATTCGTAATGCCATAGAGCAAGCTGATTTCCATCTGCTTCCTGCTGACCATTAGCAAAAGCAGGGAAAACAAGCGCGAAAAATACTGCTGAAAGAAGCAGCATTCGTCCAATTTTTTTCATAAACCCTCCATTTCCGGATATTTCCGGATTTTCTATTTTTTCCGCTTTTCAGCGGTACTTTTCCTTATATTCAATTCACATGGCCATAAACTGCCATGCCTTGTCTGCTCTTCGCCTTCTAATCTATCTATTAACGAATTAACTGCGTCGTACATAATGTTTTTTGAAGGAACAGCCATTTCAGTTACAGCTGGAACCATCATTTCAGCAAAGCGTGAAGATGTTACAAGAGACATTAAAGAAATATCTTGCGGGATTTTGATCATTTCTTTATAAGCTGCGCGAAATATTCCAGGAATTGTTGAATCATTCATAACCATTACAGCAGAGACATCTTTTAAATCGTTTATAATATGTTCCATTATTTCATATCCAGAAGAAGGAGACGCGTTTGCAAAAAACTCTTCTCCATGAATATTCATTTCATTACAAAGTTCATTAAAGTATTTATGAACTTTGACAACAGGTCCGTACCCATTCTCCAAAACTTCTTTAGACTGATTTATAAAAGCAATATTGTCATGTCCTAGATTTTTCAGATAATTTAAAGCATCAAGAATGGTTGTTTGAAAATCGATATCAGTATAGTAATATTTTTCAATATCTTGGCATCTTCCAACAATTTCAAATGGAATATTGGCTTTATCGAGCCATTTAACCCTGGCATCAATATCATTTATTTCCATCAAAATGATTCCATCAAAAAGGCCTTGTGCTGTTAATTCCTGCAAATCCTTTAAAGAATCATTTCCAACAGTCCAAAGTGTCAGATGATAGCCTCTTGCAATTGCTCTTTCTGAAGCGGCAGAAATAAAATCCATTTCAGTTATTCCGATAGGCCTTTTATGTGGAGATAAAACTAGAGCAATTATGTTTGTTCGTTTACTTGCGAGAGCTTTAGCTACAGCATGAGAGCGGTATCCAAGTTCATCCATCACATAGAGAACATTTTCTCTGGTTTTTTCAGAGACTTTACGTTTACCGCTTATTACATAAGAAACCGTACTAATTGATACCCCAGCCTTTTTAGCCACATCTTTAATTGAAGCCAACTACTTCCCCTTTAGTATACGACCTTTTCGAAACGTTTCGATTACTATCGAAACGTTTCGAATCATTATAAGGGCATAAAATAAGCGCTGTCAAGTTTTTTCTGTTAAGTCATCATAAAAAAAGCTGCAGGAAAAACCCGCAGCCTAAAATTATTTTTCTGTTAGATTATAAACACCATCCCAATTATCTTTAGGAGGAGTCTTCTGGTACTCTGTACATCTTGCAAGATAATAATTAGCCGGCCCATCTTTTTCGGCCACAGCCAGAACCTGCTTAAAGAACTTTTCAGCCTTAACCCAATCACGTTCTTCAAAAATAGTAAGGCCTTCATCAAATATATCAAGAACCTCTTTCTTCTCTTTTGTTAACCTGTTCTTTTCCTCAACAAGCTCAAAAAGCCTGACCGGAGTATTTATACCAACTACCCTGACACGATCAAGACGCCTTACCGCAAACTGATTTCCTCCGGCGTCATAAGCCGATTCACTTATCATCAGCCATGTTCCGTACCGTTTGTTTACACCTTCAAGTCTGGCTGCAAGATTTACAGCATTTCCCATCATGGTATAATCCATTTTTTTGGCAGTTCCCATATTACCGACAACCATATCACCTGTATTTACACCAATACGTGTTAATAAAGGATATGGGCTAAGTTTCTCTTTTAAAACTTTTTCATTCATAATAGCTTCTGCCCGCTTCATTACAATAGCAGAAAGACATGCTTTATATGCATGATCAGGATAATCCGCAGGAGCTCCAAAAAATGAAATAATGGCATCACCTTCGAATTTATCAATTGTTCCGTGTTGATCCATAATTATATCAGACATTTCAGTAAGATACATATTAAGCAAGCTAACCAATTCTGTAGGATCCATTGCTTCAGATATTGTAGAAAACCCTTTAACATCAGTGAACAGAGCTGTCAGAAATTTCTTTTCGCCACCAAGACTCAATTTATCAGGATTATCCAGAAGATCATTTATAACTTCATTGGAAAGATACTGTCCAAAAGCATTTCTGATAAAAACTTTTTCTTTTGAAGTTGATAGAAAATTTACAACTGTTAAACCTATAAACGTGAAAAATGTCACCATCACAGGGGTAAAAATGGGAAAGTAAATGCCGGTAAATCTAAAAAAGAGATAGGCCGCAATAAATATAAAAGCCAAGAAACCAACACCTATAAGCAAACCTACAGATGGACTTCTTCCAGATTCTATTTTAAAGAATAGAAAGACAATGAGAACTGCCGCAATTATTGAAATCCACTGCGGATATACATCAAGATATTTATCATTGAGAATTGTATTAGCCACAGACGCATGAGTTCCTACATTATCATAAGTTTCATCAAAAGGGTTTACACCACGGTCCGTTGTTGCAGTCCCGGTCCAACCAATAAAACATGTTGCATCATTAAGATTATCTTTCAAAGTTGTTCTCGTTTCTTTTAAAAGATTCGTTATTTTTAATGTTTCTGTAAAACTGTTTTCAACAGAATCTCTTATACTCCTATACTGCTCTTTTTTTAAATCATCAACAGCCGGAGATGCGATAAGTGAATCAATCTTTGAAAGCATTAAATCTTTAGCATCACCATTTAAATAATTTTCTGTCTCAGAAAAGAAATATTCTCTTATTTGACGATATTCTTCTATTTGCTCAAGATCACCGCCATTAAGCATATCCTGAAGAAGACTATTTCCATAATTATAAATATCAAGAAGTGAAGCATTTCCCTGATAGTAATTCAAAAAGCCTGCGTCATTCATTATTTCAAGATTCTCAACAAGAAGACGTTCCTGTTCTTTGTGAAGAACAAGATAATAATATGAAAACTGATTAAAGCTCTCGTCAAATTCCTTATGAGGCCAGTTAATTATGAAATTTCCTTCAGGATCCAAAGGTATAATTACATCTTCTACCCGGCCATCAGGAAACTTTGCTCCTTTTAGAATAATATGATTCTTATCAACATCAATCTCAGGCCGACCAAGAATATCATAAACAGCCTGAAAACTTAATTGAGGATAATATTTCCCATCACATTCAGAAATAAGCTGTATTCTTCTTCTCACACCATCAGAATCTATTGTAACATTTGGAAAACCAAGGCTAAAAGCTTCTCTGGTAATAGGAGCAACAGCAGGTCTTATATCTACAGAAGAAAGAAGCTGTGCATCTTGTGAAGCATTAACTTCTATACTCATATTATCATGAACCCATTTTTTTAATTCTTCTGAATATTCCTGCTCTTCATTCATAACCATATTTATAGTAAAACAGGCTTTACCAAAATATCTGGCGGCTTGACCAAAATAAACATCGTTATCTCTGGATATTCTATTAATTTTATCTGTCAGATCTTTTTTTGCTGATTCATTTAAATCTTTTAATTGAGAAGCATACTCAGCAGCATCTTCCAAAGGGATATTACCTGATATTATGGCATTAATAAGACCATTAGTATGGCTATTTATTTCAGAAAATTCACGTTCAAGAGCCTTAGGCATTTCATTATTTAAGAAATCGTTATTAAGCTCTTTAGGGCTTTCTTCTGTATATTCAATATCAAATACAGCATATTTTGCACCCATTTCCTTCATTAAAATTAGCCCATCAGCCATAATTGAACGGCTCCAAGGAAACATACCTACCCTTGCTATAGCAAGATCGTCAATATTAAGAAGTACTATACTTTCATCTTCTTCAACTTCAGGAGAAAGCTTTAAAAATAAATCAAAGAAAACATGTTCTCCTGAGGTATAGAACGAAAAAAGATTCATGGTGGAGAAAACAACCACCAAGACTACAGGAATAATTACTGCCTTGTTTATTTTTTTAAAATCCATGTCAAATTATAAAATTAATACTTAATAATGAAAAGAAAAATATGATATAATCGTTTTATGAATATAAGAAAAATTGTATTAAGTTCATTGTTTGCAATAACTTGTGCTTTTACTTACGCTCAGTCAAACGAAGTTATTGATGAAGTTTTGGTACAGGACAAGCTAACTTATGGAAATGGTGCATATCTTGTTCTTACAGCATCAGAAATTATAGATGAATCATTTTCTTTAGAAGAAGCTATGTCTGCCGGAAAAGAAATGGGATGGATAAAAGATAAAAAACAGATTGATGCTCCAATATCTCTTGGCGAATATTCATTCTTAATAATGAAGAGTTTTGATATGAAGGGCGGTTTGTTTTATTCAATCTTTCCTTCTCCAAGATACGCGTCAAGAGAGCTTGCTTATCAGGGATACATAAGTAAAGACTCAGGGGCTTATAGAAAGTTAAGCGGGCAGGAAGCTCTTTCTCTTATTGGCCAAATAGTCAGAAAGAGGAGTTCAAAATGAAAAAAATACTTTTAACTATTTTACTTATAATTAGCGTTATCCTTCCGGTAGCAGCTGGAGATTTTGGTATAACAATAGACGCCTCACCTACTATAGAATATGATACAGGTTCTACTTTTGATATAAGCGCTCTTACATATACAGCAAAAGCAGCACTCTGGGGAAATACTGCCATTGGAGAAAATCTTATAGCAGAATTTCAGGGTGGCTACACTATTGAAGATGACAGAATTTTTCTGTTGGAACTTGATCAACTTCAACTGGGAGGAAGCTTTGTTATGGCAGGAGGCAGTGGGGGCTTTATGGCATTCAAAGCCGGCCGACTTTCTTTTTCTGAGTTCTCTGGAAAAGTATTTGCTCATACCGGTGACGGTTTAAGTATTGAATGGGGATTGCCTTTAATGACAATTTCTGCCTTTGGGACATATACAGGTCTTTTACAAGCGCCTTCAAGCACCATAATTATGAATAACACAGATCTTGATGCATCAAATAACAGCACAGATACAGATAGCGAACGTGTTTTTTGGGGACCACTTGCGTCTCCACGTGTAATAGAAGGGGTAACCATTACATTTCCTGAAATAATTGCCCAGCAGACAATTATAATTTCAGGTGTATTTCAACAGGACTTAAGACAAGATGAAGATCTTGTATCAGGAGATTATACACTGGATACAATTTATGCTGGATTTGGCCTTGTGGGGCCTATCCCAATCATCCAATCTTTATTTTATAGTCTATACTCCTACGGAAGCACAGGTTGGTATGACACTAACGTTATTTTAGCAGGAATAGCAGGAGGTAGTATTAACTATTTTATTCCGACATTCCTTGCCTCAAGAATTGTTATTGAAGGTTTAATTTCAAGTGGAGACTCTGATCAGTCTGATTTTTATGAAGGCAACACCTCAGGTTTTTCTACAGCTTTCGTACCTATTACTACTGCCCCGGCAGGAGTAATTTTTACAGCGCAACAAACAAATCTCTTCTATTTTAGCGGAACATATTCAATGAAGCCTTTCGCTAATAGTAAGAATCTTATGCTAAATAACATACTTATAGCTTTGAAAGGAACTGGTTTTTTCAGAACAACTACAGGCGCGATAAGCACTGGAGGGGTATCTTCCAGTTCAAGTAGCCGTTATCTTGGAACAGAGATAAATCTCAACATTATTTCTAGATTACTTTCAGATGTCGGGTTATCCATGAGCGGAGGAATATTTTTACCATCAGCCGCGATGGATTCAACAACGCCTGTTTTACAGGCGTCAATGTCATTGTCCCTATCTATATAAGGAGGCTTATAATGAAATTAAATAAACTTTTTTTGTTTTTATCAATTTTAGTTTTTACTGTTACATCAGTTTTTTCAGTAGATTTAACTGCGACAATTAGAGAGTTAAATGGAAAAGTTGAATATAAAAAAGACGGAGGAACCTGGACAACTGCATCTGTAGGTGATGTTCTAAACTCAGGAGATAGCATTTCTACAGGCTTTAATTCAAAAGCTGTTATGGTATTAGGAGATACATCTGTTCTTGTTGCTAATGATTTAACAAGGCTTACCTTATCTGAACTTTATCAAAAAGAAGGTACTGTTGTTACGGATCTTTTTCTTGATGTAGGAAATGTTAGAACTCAGGTTCATTCAAGTGATAAAGTGGCTAATGATTTTACTGTAAGAAACGCTAACTCAACTGCGTCTGTACGAGGAACTGTTCTTGATGTCGATATAATGGGTGACGGTAAAGGAATGAAAGTTATGGCTTGGGACGGTATGGCAGTTGTTACTGATACAAAAACAGGACGTAAAGCCCAGGTAGGTGAAAGCAAGAAAGACTCTGGCGAAGAAAAAGGTGAAGAAGAATCGTCAGAAGAAGAGGGAGAAGATGATGGAGGCTCTTCTGATGATACTGCATCTGAAATGGCAGATCCTCCAGAACCTCCTGCTGCGGTAGCTGCTGCTCCAGTATTAGCTAGCGGAACAGGGGGCGGTATGGTATCTTCCATGAGCACAGCAATATCTTCGACTACAGTATCAGCATCAACAAAACCTGCGCCACCATCTGCAATATCTACAGGTGGCGGTGTCACCGTATCAACTAATGCCGCAAGTGTAGTCGCTGCTGCTTCAGCATCTCCCGCAACTCCAGAAACAGTTAAAACACCTACAACAAGTGATGTATCAATAACAGTAAGCTGGCCTGATGAATAAAAAAATAAAATAATCAGATATGAATCAGAGTTTTCATTTTTATATCTGATTATTTTACTTATAAAAACGACTCTGGAAAATACTTTCTTACTATATTATAATATGTTTTGAGATATTTTTTTCAGGAGTTTTTAATGAAACGCCTTTTGTTCATTTTTTTAACATGCTTAATAAGCCTTATTATATTATCCTGTTCACAATTAGAACTAATAGAAATAACAAGTAAAGTAAATATCAATACAGGTACATCTCTAAATAAGGCTATTTCTGATATAACATCTTTTAAACTAACTATAACTGCTAATGATATGGAAACTGTAGAAAAAAACTTTGACTCAGAAAGTATAAGCGTTGAAGTTCTTTCGGGAGAGGATCGGACTTTCACTCTTGAGGCTTATAACACAAACAGTGAAATTCTTTATAAAGGAAGTTCTACAGTAACTCTAATAGCAGGTGAAGACGTTAACTTAATAATTTCTATGGAAAGTGTTACAAGCTCTAATTCCAGTACCATTAACTCTCAACAAACTAGTGAAGCACTTTATGTATCCTCAACAGGAAGCGACTCGAATGATGGAACAAAAGGCAATCCATACCTAACAATAGAAAATGCTATTGATGCTGCGAGTTCTTCTGGAATACAAACTATATTTGTTGCGTCAGGAACATATTCTGTTACAGAACCAATAACCCTTGCTGATGGAATATCTCTTCTAGGCGGCTATGACGAAAACAATAATTGGAGCCGAGATATCACATCAAATACTACAATTATTGACAGTATTCTAACTAATCATGATAGTACTGATTATGTTTTTTATGCTTCAGACCTTACAAACAGTGTTACTGTTGAAGGTTTTACAATTAATGCCACTATGGATTATGACGGTAGTTATGCTTTCTATCTCAACAATTCATCAATATCCGTCAGTAATAATATTGTTAATACTTCAGGAACCGATTATAACACTTATCATATCTATGCTGTTAACTCAACATTAAACATTGTTCATAACCAGTTTTATTGCACAGCTTTTGGTTCAGGCTATTCCATTCCAATCTACCTTTCATCAGGAGCGACTGCGGTAATAACAAATAACATTATTGAAGGAGAAAATTCATATTATAATGGAGGAGGCTGTGTTAATACAGCGACAACAGGAACATATGACTTAACAATAAGAAATAATACCATTGTAGCAGGATATTGTGGTGGATATACTGGAGGAGTATTTGGGACGCGTTCAAGTTGTAATGGTTATACATCTTCATCTGCCAACATAACGCTAAGAATTGATAATAATATTATAACAACAGACAATACATCATCAGATTTCTTTGTTATTTTTACGACATCTCCTAATTTAACAATAGAATCATTTAAAAACAATATTATCTATACACCAGATTCTATAGCTTTTACTGGTCTTTATAAAGATTTTAATGCAAGTGAAGCTACCAGTGATGATACAACATATTCAAGTATTTCAGAACTTGAAACAGCTATAACTAACGCTTCAGGCAATTTAAACTTTACAGACAGTAACCTTTTTACTGATTCAGCTAATAATGATTATACATTTGGAACAGGTGCAACAACAACTATTACAAAAGGTGGTATCGATGGAACAACACAATCACCAATATGGAGTTTTACAGACGATGTAATCGGAACAACAAGAACAGGAAGCAGCGGTACAGGCTGGTCTATAGGAGCTTATGAACAAGATTAGTAATTCTCTAAAAGGCGGGTTCTTCCCGTCTTTTTTTCTCTAAAACAGCGCCTACGACTTCAGCGGTAGTTACACCAAGAACAATTATGACAGCTCCAGATATTTCTACAATACTTAATTTTTCACGTAAAATAAGCCAGCCAAATATTATTGTAAACACAGGCTCAAGTGAATAAATCAAACTTGCGCGTACCGCTGTAGTCATACCTTGGTATTTGTTCATAAAATAAACAGCAATAACGCTCCCCGGAATTGCAAGATACAAAATGGATACTGCAAGGTTAATTGTTGGTTTTATAAATGTTTTTTCAAAAATAACTGATAATATAATCGCTATCAAGGCACTATAAAATAGCTGAAAACCTGTCATTACGACAGGTGATTCCTTTTCACTAAATCGGTCTATCAAAAGAATAAAAAAGGCGTAGCTGACAGCTCCTAATAACGAAAGAAAATCTCCAATATTAAAAGATGAACCGCCAAAATATTCATTCAAATAATCAGTCTTGTAATTTAAAAAAGCTCTTATATCAAAAAGCTCTCCATTAGGCGAAGAATAAATCAGCACACCAATAAAAACAACAGCTAAGGCTACGACATTTATGGCTTTTGGTTTCTTTCCGGTAAAAATAAACTGCAAAGGAGGTATAAGCGGAGCAAACATATATGTAAAAAGCGCTGATTTTGCTACAGTAGTATATCTTAATCCTAGTGTTTGAAAAGCGTACCCACCAAAAAAGAATACTGAAATAAGAATAGCTCTAAAAAAAGTCATTCGGGAGATGTTTTTAAAGTGTTTTCTAAAAATTAAATAATATACAATAAAAGCTGTACCAAAACGTAAAGCAAGAAACATAAAAGGACTTGCGTCATTCAAACCTTTTTTAATGACAATAAATGTCATCCCCCAAAGAAGGCTTGTTAGTGCAAGCATAGCCTCTGCCTTGCTGTTATTCCTGTTGTCCAATAGTAATTTTCCTCTCAGCTATAGTTTTCCAAAATATGTTTAATTAAAGTAACATGTTTATCACCAGATATTTTTAAAAGATTTTTAAACCCTTTACCGCCTCCGCCGTCAGCGTTATCAGAAACAGTTCTTATAAGCAAAAACGGAACTTCATTTATCATAGAAACAAGAGCGGCGGCGGCTCCTTCCATATCAACTAAATCACCTTTTAGATTTTCTCTCAAATAATTTAATTTATCACTATCACAATCATTTATAAACTGATCTCCAGTTAAAACTCTTCCTTTTTGCAAAGAAATTGTTTTACATGATGATGCTGTCTCAACAAGCCGTTTATCTGATGAAATTATTCTGTAATTTGTATAGGGTATTTCACCGCGTAAAAAACCGAAAGCAGTACTGTCCATATCATGCTGAATACAATCTTCTGCAATTATGGTGTCACCTTTTTTTAAGTCAGTATTTATAGAACCGGCTATGCCTATCATTATGACTGCTTCAGGCTTAAATACATCAATAAGATGCTGAACAGAAGAAGAGGTTAAGACCTTACCTACTCCTGTTTGTTGAGTTATTATATCATGTTTTAATAACTTCCCTTTAATAAAGTAAAAACTACCGCTTTTTATTTTTTCAGAACCAGTAAGTACATTTACAACAGGAGCAATTTCCTGCCTCATTGGTGCGATTATAGCAATCAATTTATATCAGATATTGTCAATGTTAAAAGGTCAATCATATTTTTAACATTTTCTTTAAACACTTCTACAACAGATTCCCAACTTACAGCCTCTTCGTCGTTCTTCCAGCAGTCATAGTCTGTGCTCATTGCTATTGCGGCGTAAGGAATACCTGCCTCATTTGCAAGAATAGCTTCAGGCGCAATAGTCATATTTATAACATCTGCCCCCCATAATCTAAACATATTAGACTCAGCCTTTGTAGAAAAGCGTGGCCCCTCTATAGTAACAACAGTTCCTTTAGGGTGATGATTTAAATTAAGTTCTTTAGCCTTCTTTATTATTATTTCACGAAGTTCAGGATTAAAAGGTTCAGCCATTGAAGTATGCATCGTAGTTCCCGGTTCAAATTCCTCATAAAAAGTTATATCTCTATGTTTTGTAAAATCTATAAACTGATCAAGAATAACAAAGTGACCACGTCCAATGTCCTCTCGTAAAGAACCTACAGAAGTTGTAGCAATAATATGTGTACACCCAATGTCTTTTAATGCCTGAATATTTGCACGATTGTTCACTTGTGAGGGAGGAATAGTATGTGCTCGTCCATGACGACCTATTAAAACAACGCTCTTTCCACCAATTTCACCTTCTTTAAGAATGCAAGAAGTTCTTCCCCATTTTGTTTCAACAATTGTTTCACTGACGTTTTTTAGTATATCAGGATCATCAAGTCCACTTCCGCCAATAATTCCAATTTTTATCATTTTGAATCCTCAACATCTTCAACTTTTTTAAGCTTTTGTATTACATCTTCAGAAAGGAGAATTTTTTTCTGAAGTTCTTCTATCTCGATATTATATTTTTGAATTTTTTCATTATAAAATTCAATTTTTTTACTCATACTCTCTATATTTACTAACTGCTTTTCAACTTCAATATCATCTTTAAGATTCTGTATTTCTGTATTAATGGTATCAACCTCTTTAAGTTTTCCATCAATCTCTTTTAGAAACACCTTTATTTCAGACTTTTTACAAAGAGGATCTTTTCTATTTGAAGAAAGAATATAACCAGCCTCATGCTGTTTATATTTACGCTGCTCATACAACTGATTAATATGTTTTTCAATTGTATTTATAGTTCTGACAGGAGAAGATTGAACTCCCAAACCTTCGAGATTACCTTTTAATTTTTCATCCTCATCTGTTAATTTTGAAGTCTCTTCTTCTATTTTCTCCAACCCCTCAAGATTTTCTTTAAAAGGTTTTATTGCGTGCTGAACTGAATCTGCTTCAAGATTTAAGATTAATTCAGAATTACAAATACTTTCTCCAGCATTTTTATAATACCGCTGCAGCTGTTTATAATAACTAGAACATATTTTTTTAAGATACATACTTCTTGATGAGTTTTTTACTCTGTCAAAGAGTTTTTTATTATCAGACTCTACAAGCATTGCAATGGCAGATTCTGTCTCATCGATTTTTTTTATCATCTTTACTACATCAGAAAAAATCTTATCATAATTTTCATGTTGAAGCTGATTGTCTTTATATGCCTCAAAAGCAGCCCTGCCTATAGTTTCATAATTAGACATATTATCTTTTTCAATACTTTTAATTTTACTATTTAAGCTTTTACGAATTGCATCTATTTCATCTGCTCGTTCCATAGCAGCAAGTATGCCATCTAAACGCTCTCGCTCTTCTGTTAGCTCTTTATCTAATTCTATTATTTCTTTAATAATACCTGCGGCTACTGAGAGGTCAATATTCTCTTCTGGAAATGTTGTAGCCGCCTCTGATATTTTCAAGTAACAATCTTCTATTTCAGCGTCCAACGCTAATATCATTTCTTTCTTGTCGGTAATTAAAACTTCTTTGTTCGCCATATAAATACTGTAGACCTAGCCTTTAAATTTTTCAAGCAAAGATTTTCATAACTCAGAAAGTCATTTTAATCTTACTCAAGTATTCTGACATATGCTTTTCCACTTTCTATATATCCTGCATAAAGAGCGTCCGAAGCTACAAGCTGAAGAGACCCGGCACTGGCAGAAGTAATAACACCACCATTTTTCTGAGCCGACTGCCATCCATCATCATTATCATAATATTTCACGTACGCTCCGTCGGAACCAAGATAAAAAACATATAGATATCCATTATACCATGCCGAGTCAAGACTTCCTGATGTTCCTGTTTTTACAGTAGGCTGCCCATCTGTATTAGTCAATGCACTCCAGACACTGTCTTCGTAGCTCTTAGCCTCAAAGCTACCACTATCGGTAAAATAGACAGCATATATTGCGCTAGTCCCTGAAACAAAAGCAACATTACCATCATCTATTCCGGAAGTGCTAACGTTCCCATCTGCCTGCAAGCTGCTATCTTCATAAGCTCTAAGATATAATCCTCCGTCAGTTGTATCTTCATAACCGATGTATGGTGTATTGTTGTTACTTATAACTCTTAAGGATCCGGCATTATTAATAAAAGATTCACTTGTAATATCTATTTCAAACCATGAACCTGAAGAACCACTGTTTTTATAAAACGTAACCGTAGAACTTTCAAAAAAGATAGTATAAATATCATTTGCCAATCCGCTTTCAACAGCATCTATTCCATTGGCCGCTACATCATTGAAAGCTTCACTTCCATATGCAGTCCAAGCAAAAGATGGATTATCTTCATCATCTGACGAATCATGATAATATTTAGATGTAAGTTTTCCTCCTGCGGTAGATGCTTGATCATTATAGACAACATATAATTCACTATCTATAACCAAAACTGAAAAAGGATTATCTAAACTTCCATTTGTAGATCCGGGGCTATCAATACTTGTCCAAACCTTTTCAGCATCATCTTCCTCAGAGTCTTCATCTTCAGCATATTTATAGATGCCTAAGTCAGAACTTGTATCAGAAGAACAGTACACAGCATATAAATCAGAGGAGCCAGCAGCAAGCTTTAGAATTGAAGCTGAACCAATTTCTTTTGGTTCAGTCCAGCTACCACTATAAGTGGAAGCTGCTACAACAGAACTTCTTGCGCTTTCGCTGCTTATATCTTTATCTGGAGCTGCTGTTACACAATAATAATAAGTTCCGCCCTCTCCTTCTTCAAAATTCTCAACAAAGTAATAGCGGGTATCACCATCAGAATCTTCATCTGAAGTTACAGAAAAACCTACATTCTCAAAAGTACCGCTTTCTGATTCACTTCTGTATACATAATAAATACCAGCGCCATCAACAGGACTCCAGCTTATTTCAACGCGGTTTGGATTATCCTCATCAGGATCTGAGGCTTCTATATTAGAGGGAGCTACAACTTCTGTGGATCCGCAAGAAAAAATCAGAAAAAACAATATAAAACTAAACAGTATTTTCTTTTTCATTAAAAACTCCCTACACCTATGTTACATCCAAGAGTAAATGTCACGGTAGGCCCATCCCAATCATCATTAAGCCCATATAAGGCAAGAGTATTTGTATATTCATCTCCTGCATCACCATATGTAATAGTTAAACCAGCATCAATTGATAAATAATCCATAATTTCAAAATTTACAGTTGGCATTACCATTCCTGAAAGATCATTTAAATTTGTTATAGACAGTGCGCTAAAACTAAATTTTGAATCCATAATCGAAGACCATGAAAAGAAAAAGCCAATATAATGCTTGCCCCAATTAGAAATATCATTAGTAGACAAATCATCTGGATCTTCATACCCCTCTGGTTGATCATCATCCTCAAGAGCAAGACCATTAGCGCTTGAATTCTGAGAAAGATAATAAGCATCAGCAAGAAGACTGCTGTCATCATAGCCTTCTCCGTTAAAAAAGTACTGACCTACAGCAAGGAGAGTACCATTATCGTTATCAAGCTCATGTGTATAATTTGCGCCGATAGTTGCTGAGAAAAAGACCTCATCATCTATTTTAAATGTGTCTAAAACAGTTTCAAGATCATCATCAGAGTCTTCTGTAGCAGCACTCTGGTCCTTGGATGCTCTGACAAAGACTCTATCAGAGCCCCAGCTTACAACACCTTCGCCAAAGATATCAAAATCTTTTATAGATGAAGAAACAGTCGTCATTATTTTGGGTGCTGATTCTCTTTGGTAATATCCCCCAATACCAATTTCAGTCTTACCAATCACAAACTCAACTTTAGGCGCAATAGCGGTATCAAGAGGTTCTGTTACATCTTCAGTAATAATGTATAAATAAGCGTTATTTATTCCAAAAGGATAATGTATTTTAAAGTTTATTGGACCTTCTCTGTCAGCAGTAGGATCTTCAATATCTATCGACTCAACATTTAATACATCTGCTGGACTCCAGAAGTAACCGACTCCCCACTGAATCATACTTTTTCCAAAACGAAAATAGACCTTATCGTTCCAGTCAAAATCAACAAAAAGTTCCTTAATAGTTATATTTATTTCTGTAACTGTATCATCGCTGCTTTCAAGATCATCAGAGGTTACTGTGGTCTGAGAAGAGTCGTTTTCATCAACATCATCTTCATCAACCGATGTTAAAGACACATTTCCGTCATCATCTGTCGATGTAGAAAATGTAAGTCCGCTATCAGGAATTAAAGAAGATAACTCACTTTCTGTACCGCTCGCAGATGTGAAACCAAGTTTACCAAAAACACGATAATCAGATTCAGGTCTTGCGTCAAAGAACAAATCAGCTTCAACACTTGGAACAAATGACTGACTAGGATCTGTAATATCAAAATCAGAAGTCCAGGGATAATCATAAGAAAAGTATGATAAAAGACTTCCATCAAATGTTCCTCCGAATTCAACACCTTCTGAAACAAGAAACTCATCTGCTGCTGAGACGTCAGTTGAAGCTTCTTCTTCATCGACTTCATCAACCATTGAATCTGTTTCAAACATTGAGTCAAGATCATCAAATAAAGCGATATCTTCATCATCACTGTCTTCAGCAAAAGGATCATCAATATTAACTACAGTATCTTCATCTGTTTCGTCGTCTGTATCCGTATCAGAATCAGAGTCTTTATCAGAATCTGTATCATCAGTGGTTGTCGATGTATCAGTATCAGCAAAAGGATCATCCACTATTTTTAAAGTTGCTTCATCAATAGAAAGCTCTTCATCTTTTACAGTTACATCATTATCTTCGTCTTCTGCCCAAACAGAAAATGATACTGAAAAAAGAATTAATGGAATAATCAACAAGCCTGAAAACTTTTTTTTCATTCTAATTATTTACCCGCTCAATATATGCCTTCGAAAATACAGAATCTGGAAGATCTGCTGTAGAAGGATTTTTCATTGTAATTTGTGTTTTCTCTCCTATTTGAAGATTATCAATTATCAATATCTAGATCGGAA
>JAQQAK010000180.1 GCA_028527945.1 Spirochaetaceae bacterium | reverse complement strand
AGAGGTAGTGAAGCTGATTTATAAAATAAAATGTAAATCAGCTGAAAGGTATAAAATAATTTTCATTGGAGGAAAATATGAAAAAAACAAAAATTTTTCTTGCGCTAATTGTTCTTGTTTCAATGGTTCTTGTTGGAGCATTCGCTAGCGGTTCACAGGAAGAAGAAACAACAGCTCCTGCTTCTGAAGAAGTTTCAAGTCAGCCATTTATTGCTGCTATGGCAACAGACGTTGGTGGTCTTGGAGACAAGTCTTTTAATGATGGCGCTTATGGCGGAATTGAAATGGCTGCAACCAATTTGGGTGTTGTAGACAAAGTCGTTGAATCAAAACAACAGACTGACTATGTTCCTAACCTTTCCGGTCTTGCAGAAGACGGTGCTAATATGGTTTTTGCTGTAGGATTCCTAATGGAGCAGGCTGTAACTGAAGCTGCTACAAATAATCCTGATACATATTTTGCAGGTATTGATATTGCCGCAGGAGATGCTTCCCCTGAAAATTTTATGGGAATTGTATTTAACGAACATGAAGCTGGATACCTTGCTGGTGTTGTTGCTGGATTGATGACAAAAGATTATGCTTCTGCTTCAGATAAACTTAATGATGACAATGTAATTGGTGTTGTTCTTGGTATGTTTATCCCTGCTGTAGAAAAGTATGAAGTTGGTTATATTGCTGGAGCAAAGAGTGTAAATCCTGATATTGAAGTTCTTAGTGCAACAGCTGGGGATTTCACAGATCAGGCTAAAGGAAAAGAACTTGCTCTTGCTATGATTGAGCAGGGTGCAGATATTGTTTTCCATGCTGCTGGTCTTACAGGTCTTGGTGCAATTAATGCTTGTAGCGAAGAAGGCTGTCTTGCTATTGGTGTAGACGTTGACCAGAACGCAGTTGCTCCTGATACAGTTCTTACTTCCGCAGAAAAGAAGATTGTTCAGGCTACATACCTTGCAATCGAATCTGCTGTAAACGGAACTTTCCAGGGCGGAACAAAGGTTTTTGGTATCAATGATGATGCTGTAGGTATTTCTGATTTCCACAGTTTTGATTCTGTTGTTCCTCAGGAAGTAAAAGATGCAGTAGCTGACGCTGTTGCAAAAATGAAAGCTGGAGAAATTGCTGTTCCTACAACAAGAGAAGAACTTGCTGCAATGGGATACTAATAGATTCCGGATTTTTCGGATATATAAAGCCGTCTTCTTTACGAAGACGGTTTTTTTATGTCTAAAGGGTTGGAGCTTTTTAAGTTGATATACTCTCCTCTTGGAAAGTAGTATCAAACATATGATGAGTCTGTTTGCTATAAAATAAAAGCACTACTGTAGAGAGGGGTAAGTCTTGTCCTCTTGGGGACTTATTGAGATGCTGTATTCGTTGAAGTTGTACTTTCTCTTGTTTAAAAGGAGATAAAACATTAAAGTAATCGGATGAGTATTAAAGCGGTAGTTTTTGATCTTGATGGAACTTTGATAGATAGCGAACGTATTTTTTCAGAGTATTTTGCGGCTTCTGCTGCCGAATTGGGATGGGAACTTGAAATTGACACTATAACAGAATGTATTGGAACATCAGCCGCTGAGACTGAAGCAATAATTAGAAATGCTATGGGAATAGAGTTTCCTTTTGTGGAAGTAAGAGCTGCTACTGAGAAGAAATTTTTTAATCTTGTAAAAATAAATGGTGTACCGTTTAAAAAAGGGGCATTAAGGCTTTTGGATATTCTGGATGGTAAAAATATTCCATACGCGCTTGCGACATCAACGAAAAGACATATGGTAGAAAAGAAATTTGATTCTTCAAGTATTTTAAAGAGATTTTCTGCTGTCCTTTGCGGAGATGAGGTTGATAACTTAAAGCCAGATCCGGAAATTTATATAAAGGTTTCTGAAAAAATGAAACTTGAGCCTTCTGAGACCCTTGTTTTTGAAGATTCTATTTATGGTTTGTTAGCCGCAATTGATGCTGGAGCCAGAACTGTATGGGTTCCAGATATTCAGGAAATAGCAGATAATATTAGAAACAGATGTTTTAAAGAGATTGGTTCTCTTGACGCTGTATGTGACCAAATTGGAGATTTTCTTGAATGAAAGAAAAAAACTTGGCCTATGAAGTACCTGAACAATCACTAATAAAAAATCCACATTTTTCTGATAGTGTAATGTTTGGAGCATCTTCTTCTGCTTATCAGATTGAAGGTTCTGTTGGTATTGATGGCCGAGGTCTTTCTTCATGGGATGTTTTTTCTCATAAAAGAAAAAAAATTGCAAATAGTGATAATGGGGATGTTGCTGCTGATCATTACAATTTATATAAAGATGATATTGTCTTGATGAACAGAATGAGTCTTGATTCCTATAAATTTTCGATATCATGGCCAAGGATTTTTTCTAAAGGTTTTGGAAGTGTAAATCAAAGTGGACTTGATTTTTATGATAGGTTAGTCGATGAGCTTTTAAATGCTGAGATTAGACCATTTGTGTCTCTCTTTCATTGGGATTTTCCATATACCCTTGCAAAGAAAAAGTGTGGATTTGATAAAAGGCAAGCCGCCTATTATTTTGCGGATTATGCTGATGTAGTGGTAAATAAACTTGGTGACAGGGTTAAGGACTGGTTTACCTTTGAGCAGCCTTTTCTTTATTCAACAATGGGATATTTATTAGGTCAGTATCCTCCCTCTAAAAAAAATCCCTTATTATGGATTAGATGTGTACATAATCAATTGCTGGCTCATGGATTAGCAATGGAAAGAATAAAAGCATACGATAAGGTTATGCGTGTTGGAATGAATATCAATTACTGGCCTATAAAACCGGCGACTAAAGCTTCTGTTGATTTGGGTGCGGTAGATTTAGCCGATCAATTTCTAAACCGTGTGTTTCTTGAACCGTTGTTTAAAGGAAAGTATCCTGAAAAAGTTTTAAGCAGGATGAGTTTGATATGGTCAAAATTTCCTGAAGGAGATCTTGATATTATTAGTAAACCTGTCAGTTTTTTAGGTATTAATATTAATACAGGGGTTTCTGCTGGATTTGCGCCATGGATACCTTTTTTAGGATTAAAAATAAAGCGAAACCGTATTCCTTCAAGTGAATATATAAAAAATGGTAAACGTTATAACGCTTTAGGCCATGAGGTTAATTCTGAAAGTGTTTATAACGCAATGACTTGTATTAACAGAGATTATGGCAATATTCCACTATATGTTTCTGTTTCCGGAGCTAACTTTACTGATAATTTTGTAGAAAACCGTATTCCAGATGAAGCAAGGCTTCATTATCTCTCAATGTATTTGGAGCAGGCGGCTCATGCTGCTGAAGAAGGATGTGAGCTTAGAGGTTGTTTTATAGATCCTTTTCTGGATGGATTTGAATGGCGAAATGGTTACTCTAAAAGATCCGGACTTGTTTATGTTGACTTTGAAACGCAGAAAAGAACTATAAAAGACAGTGGCTACTGGTATAGAGACATCATAAGAATGAATAGAGCTGATTAAGCTTGAAAAGACAATGACCTCTAATTTATTAAGCTATGCTATAAAATGCTGAAAAATATTTCAGCAGGAGCTAATTCTGGAAACAGACTGTCTGTTGCCTTTGTCCCTTTTAATATTTTTGCGTATTCATATGGACAATAATTTGAAGAATCTTTGTCTGAACGAAAGAGGTTTAATGTCTCTTCTATCGTGTCTTCTATTCGTTTGAAAAAAGATTCGGATTCAGATTTTGTCGGTGTAGATGCTGACTGCATTATTTCAGAGTATTTGTTTTTTATTGCTTCTATTAGTTCTTCTGTTGTGTACAACTTTATCCTTTCAAGATCCAGAACTCCGGCAGCTGATTCAAGAAGACATATTAAAAGTTCTTTATTATTTTTTTGTTCTTTTGGAAGAACATCTCTGATTAATTCTTCAACATTCTCAGGAGAAGCCGTTTTGTTTTCAAGTTTTAAGTATTTTGAATATTTTTCTATATTCTCAGGTTTGAAAAGTCTGTTCCAGTATTCCTTTTCTATTTTTTTATTTCTCTTTATAAAGTATTTTTGACCATGGTATTTTTCAAAAACTTTCATTGTATCAAGGTAACCAGCTTCAATAGCTGTTAGCGCTTTATCTGGATCAAAGTCTAAAACGCTGCATAAAGGAACTGTTGTCTTTATATAAATAGTGTCTGTTCCGGTAATATCAGGTTTGCGATTATTTCCGATTCCGTCTATATCAATTACAATGATTCTTCGGTATCCGCGGTTTTTTACCATTGAATGGGGAATGTTGTCATACACTCCGCCATCAGTAAATTGTTTTCCGTTTATTTCTGCTCTTTTGAAAGCAGGGAAGGAGGCGCTTGCCAAAAGGTAGTCTGCCAGAGTTCCATTAGGCATGGCATCTATAAAGATTTCAAATGGTTTTAGGTTGTCTACATTTAAGGTTATAATTCCCAAATCAATTCCTGATTTACGGATTTTTGTTTCATTAATTTCATTTTTAAGAAGGTTGTGAAGAGGCGCGGGATCCAATCCAAGATTTTTTATATTTAGATTAAGATCTCCTATCTTTGTAATGTTTTTTAGGGTTAGTTTAGGTTTTCCGTTTTCAAGCAGCTCAGGTGGAATATCAACAACTTTGTCTATTGTCATTTCTGACCAAAGCTTCATTCCAAGTTCTATATCATCCTGTGCTATAATGGCCGCGTTAAGGGCTCCGACAGAGGCTCCACAGACTGCGTTGAATTTTATACCAAGCTCCTTAAGAGCTTTCCATGCTCCTATTTCATAAGCACCTTTTGCTCCTCCGCCTGACAAAACTAAGGCGTACGGTAAACTTTTTTTAAACATTCTTCCTCCTCAAGCCTCGGTAAAAGCCGAGAGCTATGGATGTTTGATTTTCTGTAAAATTACAGTCCTTCTAACTATTTCGAGTTTAGTATTGGAGAGTTTCTTTGTCAAACAAGACTTTTATATAAAAGTATTTTTTTCTATGCTGTTTGCAAAAAAATTATTATCATATTAAGTAATGAACAGTATTTCTGACAAAAATTATATTGTAAAGCCTTTAGAAAAGAAGCTGGAAAATTTATCTGAAACTGATAATGTAAAGTTTAGAGAATATCTTGCTTCAGGAGATATTATATCAGCAAATAAACTGATAGGGACTCAGTTTTCTATTAGCGGGCCTGTTGTACATGGAAAGGGGCTTGGGCGTACAGTAGGAATGCCAACTGCCAATATAAAGGTTCCTGAAGATAGTCTGCTACCTCTATCCGGTGTTTATGGAGTCTCTTCTATTCTTGATGGAAGGCGTGTTGCAGGTCTTGTCAATCTTGGAACACGGCCGTCTGTAGATGATAGTTCTAAAATCACTATAGAAGTTTATTTTCTTGATTTTGAAGGAGACCTTTACGGAAGAGAAATCTCCATTTCTTTTTTGCACTATTTGAGGCCTATTTTAAAATTACCTGGTATTGAAGCTGTTAAAGAACAGGTTTTAAAAGATGTTGTTGCTTTTAAAGAGTTTCTTAAAGAAGAAAACTGCTAATTTCTATAATTGTTTCTGTATTCAGTAGGGGGGACGCCCTTATGCTGCTTGAAAGATTTGCTGAAATGAAATTCACTGTAGAAGCATAACTTGTCAGCTATATCATATATAGGAAGACTTGTACTTGTTAAAAGAGAAGACGCTGCCTCCATTTTAAGATTAAGATAATACTGTTTTGGAGTAATATTCATTTTACTGTTGAAAAGTCTGATAAAGTAGGATTTATTAAGTTTTAGTTTTTCTGAAAGGCTGTCCAGATTTAAATTCGAAAAGACATTATTTTGCATAATTTTTAAAGCTTTCTCTATATGAACATTTCTACTGTCACCATAATTAAATTCACCTGTTCCATCTTTTAGAAGGTA
>JAQQAK010000179.1 GCA_028527945.1 Spirochaetaceae bacterium | reverse complement strand
TTTCTCTGTTTTGGCTATGTCTGTAAAAAACTTTTCTTCATTATTGTTAAAATTTACAGCATTAAGATCTGTAATAAATCTGGTGTAATAAAGATTATTCTCTAAACGAGAACGTACATTGTTTTTTTCTGTATCAGAACTTTGTTTGTATATGTTTTCACTAAATTCTCCATTTTCCATATATGGTCCATGAAGAACTACTTCATTGTCTATTGCTGAATCTGAAACTAAATATCCACTCTTTTTGCATTTGCTAATAGCAGCTGTTCTTACAAGTGTATTATTAAAAGCTGTTCGCCAAACCTGATATTGAATGAAGAAAGCATTTTGATCATTTATAGAGTCACGGTAATTGTCTGCTATAGTATTTACTTGATCATAAAAGAAAGAACCATCATTATAAATTATTTCTTCACCATCATAAGAACCAAACACTCTTGTGTTATTTGAAGATGCTTTTGATAATACAGGAGCGCCAACAAAAGTAACAACAATTACTACTAAAATAATTACTGTTATAATCCACATTCCTTTATTGGTACTTCTTCTTTTTTCTGCCAAATCTATTTTTTCTTGTGATAATTTTCTATTGTTACGGCGTTGTTCTCTTGATGCCATGTTTTTGATTTCCTTAAGTAAATGTATAGTCTAAATGCGTTTGACAGACTACCACGAGAATATACTTATGTCAACGATATTGAAAAAATGACCATATATAGAAAATAATTAAAAAAGTAATTTTTGATAAAAATATTAGAATTGTTTTTAAGAAAAGATTCGGGCTGAGTGGATTTGAACCACCGGCCTCACCGTCCCGAACGGCGCGCGCTCCCCCTGCGCTACAGCCCGTATAAAAAAAAGCCCTTGATTTAAAATCAAGGGCTTTTAACGGGAGCGACGGGGATTGAACCCGCGATCTCCGGCTTGACAGGCCGGCGCGATAACCGACTTCGCCACGCCCCCTTAAGGTTGTTGTAATATATCCAACTAGAAAAAAACTGTCAATAAGTTATAAAAACTTTTTTGAAAAAAGTTTTTTACTTTTTAGTTTAAAAGGTCTGTAGCCGAATATGAGAATACGATGAAGAAATTACTATGTAACATTTTTATAATTATTATGCTTGGTGGAAGTTGTTTATATTCCGAGGATTTAACTTATATCGTTAAAAAAGGTGATACCTTATTTGGAATAAGTAAAAGATTTAATATCAGGATTGATAGTCTAAAGAAAGTAAACCATCTTGGTGATTCTGCTATTTTGTTTCCAGGTACAAAGATGATTATACCTGGTGGTTATACTGTTCAAAAGGGAGATACTCTCTATGGTATAGCAAAAAAGTTTAATACAACAGTGAATGAATTACTTGATTTAAATAACATTGATATGAATGTTATTCTTAAAACCGGCCAATTTCTACACGTACCTGTAACAAAAGAAAATATTGCTGAAAAGGATGTTATAAAAGAAGCACCTGTTGTTGAAGTTGCAAAAGAAGTAAAAGGGAATAACCTTTGGCCTCATTCGGGAAGCAGGACAGAACTGAAAGGGAAATTAAAAGGGATACAGATAGATGGAAAACCAGGTGATAGTATTGTCTCAGTAAATACAGGCCGGGTTGTGTGGGCATCTGACTATGGCATATATAAGAAACTAATTCTCATAGAAGGCAAAAATGGGCTTGTATACGGTTATGGAGGCAATGAGACTGCAAAGGTCAAAGTTGGTGATTATGTTAAATCTGGAAGCATTATAGGCGTTTTGGGAGGAACTCAGGACGAGACAGCTGCTTTCTTTTTTGTGTATAAAAACGGAAAACCTGTAGATCCTGTAAAGGCTCCAAGAGTTTAAAAATATTTTAATTAAAAATAATCAACAACTCCGGAGCAGAGCTCCGAAGTATGGTTGGTTCTGCAAAGAATTGGTTTAGACGGTCAGGTTTCATACCCAACACAAAAATACTCTTTCCAAATAGAAGATTCCGCATGTAGAATCCTGCTAAAGCAGGGCGGGGTATTAACCCTTCCCGGCGAATAAAAAAAGAGAAGTCTCTGTAGGTGAATAAAGTTTTAAATATATTTAACTCACTCAAACTTGAAAACTGTTTTAGTCTTAATGAATTACACATTTTTTTATAAAATTATTTTGAATAAACATATTGTTAGAGGCTCTGTTAAATAATCATTATTAGAATCAATTAGCTTGTGAATAAATTATACATAATAAAGTCTTCTTTGATATAAAAGAGATTTATTACAGGTTTTTGAGTTAATAATCTTGGAATCAGATTTTATTTATTTGAGAAAGAAGAAGGCTATAAAAAATGTTTTAGTTGAGAAGAGTTAAAATGCTTAAAAAAAAACCACTGCCTCAAAGACAGTGGCCTTATTATATTTAAAAATAGTTATTTAGTTGAGGGATAGAAGTACACCTGCTGCTATAGCAGAGCCTATAACACCCGCAACATTTGGACCCATAGCATTCATTAGTAAAAAGTTACCCGGATCTTCTTTCTGTCCAACTTTTTGTACAACACGCGCAGCCATTGGAACAGCAGATACTCCCGCAGCACCAATCATAGGATTGATTTTTCCACCACTGATTTTGCACATAAGTTTTCCAAGAAGAACACCACCGCCTGTACCAATACCAAAAGCGATACAGCCGAGAACAATAATAAATAAGGTTTGAAAATTAAGGAAGTGCTCTGCTGACATTTTTGAGCCTACAGCAACACCAAGCATAATTGTAACAATATTTATCAATTCATTCTGAGCAGTTTTTGAAAGCCTGTCTACAACTCCACATTCCTTGAAAAGATTACCTATCATCAACATACCAATAAGTGGTGCTGATGCCGGAATCAATAGGGCAGTAACAATAGTTGTTATGATTGGAAAAAGAATCTTTGTTCTTTTTGAAACTGGCTTAGGATCTTCCATTCTGATAAGTCTTTCTTTTTTTGTGGTTAAGGCTTTTATTATAGGTGGTTGGATAATTGGTACCAGTGCCATATATGTATATGCCGCAACCGCAATTGGTCCGAGTAGATGTTCAGCCAATTGAGAAGTCAGATAAATTGCAGTAGGACCATCTGCTCCGCCAATTATAGCAATAGAACAAGCCTCCGCAAAATTAAACCCAAGGTTATGTGATGCCAGAAAAGGAATTGTTCCAAGTGCTTTAGCTCCAAGTAAGGTTGTAAAAATACCTATTTGAGCTGCTGCACCAAGTAGGAAGGTTTGAGGCTTTCCAAGAAGGGGGCCAAAATCTGTCATTGCTCCAATACCCATAAAGATAATTGGAGGGAAAAGTCCCGCTTTTATACCTAAATAAAACCAGTCAAGCAAACCGCCGTTATGTACCAAGTCGTAAAAAGTATACGAATCTGTTTCAAGTATTCCGGTTAATATTCCGCTTAAAGGGATATTAACAAGTATAGCGCCAAAGCCTATAGGAATCAGAAGCAGAGGTTCATACTTTTTGACAATACCAAGGTATATCAAAAGTGCGCCAACAGCCATCATGACAAAATTCTGCCAGGTTATACTGGAGAAAGCCATGCTGTCGGCAAATCTTAGAAAAAGATCAATAAAACTCATTAAACATTCTCCATTTATGCTATATCAACAAGTGGCTGTCCGTCTGCAACGTTTGTTCCAGGTGTTACGTGGATTGCGCTAACTGTTCCATTATGTGTAGCAAAAACCTCGATGTCCATTTTCATTGCTTCCATGATAATTAGCAAGTCTCCTGACTTTACTGTGTCACCCTGGTTAACTTTTATTTCTTTAATTGTTCCTGTAATAGAAGCTTTTTCTGTTGCTCCTCCAGAAGCTGCGGCAGGCGCTGGAGCGGCAGGTGCAGGTGCTGCCGGTGCAGCAGCGGGTGCTGGAGCTGCAGCAGGTGCAGGTGCTGTCTGAGTTTGTGCCGGAGCTGAAGCTCCTGCTATCTGGCTTGCAAGACTAACTACATAAGACTGGCCTTCATGAACGATTGATAATACATTGCCGTTACGGGTTACATCGATATCGTAAAGATTCCCTTCAAACTGAAATTTAATGTTCTTACTCATAACTATTATACTCCTGGTACTGTTTTAGAAAGTTTATTATTTGCGACCCAAGGGTCGTATTTGCTGTTTATGTCTGAAGACCATGCTGAGCCTCCATCGATTTCATCTGTTGCCAAATAGGCAGCAACAGCCGCTCCTAACCATTCAATACTTCCTGATGCTGTACCAGCAGTAGCTGCTGCAACAAGAACCGGAAGAGGTATAGATGGTGGTGTTGTCGCATGCTTAATAGCTGGGGTAGCAGCTTGTGCTGGGATAGAGGGCTTCTGTACTTGTGACTGTGTTTGATCAGTATCTGATAATTTCCTTATCAGAATCATCAAACCGCATAATAATGTAAGTATTAGAAATACTATTAATATGCCAAGACCTGAAGCCATCAAACTGTAAATAAATTGTTCCTGCATGTTTTGCTCCAATCTCCTAAAGTGGTATATTACCATGTTTTTTCATAGGTCTATCTTCACGCTTTCGCATGTTCATTTCGATTGACCTAATAAGTTCTATTCTTGTGTTATCTGGATCTATAATATCATCAACCAAGCCGTAACTGGCTGCTACATAGGGATTTAGGAACTTCTCTTTGTATTCAGACATGAGTTCAACACGTTTTGCTGAAGGATCGTCAGC
>JAQQAK010000178.1 GCA_028527945.1 Spirochaetaceae bacterium | reverse complement strand
ATTGGTATTATTATGACAGATCTTTCAATTGTAATACCTATAGCTCTCGCGTCATCTGCAATATTATCAGTAATAATTGTTCCATACCTTTCCGCACTTTTTCTATATGAAGACAAAAAAAGTTCCGGTTGGCTTTATTATTCTCATCAGAAAATTGAAAACGCAATTATTTTTTTGATAAATCTGTATAAAACAGGACTATCATATGTTTTGAAAAAGCCTTTCATTGTTATTTCATCTGCTATTATACTTTTTATCCTTACACTTTTTATTGTCTCACAACTTGGAGTTAGCTTTTTACCGCCATCTGATACAGGTGAAATAGAACTTACAGCAACATCTCCAGATTCTTACAGCCTTGAACAAACCAGAGACAAGGCAGATGAAATAGAGATCTTAATACGCAAACTTGTCCCTGAAGTTGAGACTTGTTTATTTATAATTGAATCAGGAAATTCAATATACGCAAAAATAAGACTTGTTAAATCAGATAAAAGAGATAGAACTGTACAAGAAATAATAAAAATGCTGCAGCATAAACTAAATAGCCAAATAACAGACGCAGATATATATGTTGTTAATGGAGGCTTTGACGCTCTTTTAGGTTACGCGACCGGAGGGCAAGGGTATAAGATCATGATATCCGGTAGCAATTTAAATGATGTAATGGCAACAGGTAGTAGAGTATCTGACTTTCTTCAAGAAGATCCGAATGTAACAAAAACAAATGCTGACATGCGCTATGGCAAAGAAGAAATAGTTTCAAAGCTCATGCTTGATTATATGGGAAATCTTGGAATAACTCCTTATGAAGCTGCTGTAACAACAAGGATCTTTTTTAATGGTATGGATAGCGGAACATTTAGACAAAATAATAAAGATTATAATATTAAATTAACTTCAGATATTGCCGGAGAAAAAGTAGATGAAAACACAATTAATCTTATAAAAATTAAAACAAGTTCCGGTAAAATAGTAAGTCTTTCAAGCTTTACAAAACTTGAATCAAAACCGGCAATATCAATTGTAAAAAAAAGAAACAGAAATATTACACTGACTATTACTGCTTATCTCAATACCTTAGATCAGGGCAGTATAGCAGCACGTGTTACTGATTATTTAAATAAAATAGATTTACCCTATGGTGTTAGCTGGGAGACTGGAGGCACAACAAGCCTTATTTCAGATTCATTTACATCATTATTTATTATTTTGGGTATTGCGATCTTTCTTGTTTATTCAGTTATGGTTATACAATTTGAAAAATTTGTTCAACCAATAATTATAATGATCTCAATTCCATTTTGCCTTATAGGTGTTGTGGTGGGTCTTTTAATTTTTGGATCTATTATTTCGATATTACCAATGCTCGGAATTATTTCGCTTTCAGGAATCGTTGTAAATAACGCAATAGTAATGATTGATTATATTAACCTGATACGAAAACGTGATAATTTATCTTTAGAAGAAGCAATAATAAACGGAAGCAGCTCAAGACTTAAACCTATTTTGATGACAACACTTACAACATTTTTTGGAGTTCTTCCAATGGCATTTTCAAGTGGAAACGGAGGAGAAATCTATGCTCCCCTTGGACAGGCAATTTCCGGCGGTCTTATTACATCTACAGCTTTAACACTTTTTCTTGTACCAGCAGTTTATTTGCTTGTAGAAAGACGAAAAAACTAAAAACTCAACAATCTATAGAGCCTCTATAAAAACTAATAAGTATCATTTCCCATTTTTTCAAAAGCTTCCCGTACAGAATATAATCGGTTTAAATCATTATTAATAAACTCATCATAATTTAGATCGCCGTCTTTTATACGGTACAGCTCATCTTCCCAAGGTTCGAGACCTTCAATATAGATGTATTTATTATCATCAAGTAACTTTACCTGTTCCAGAACCTTGTCCCAATAATATAAAGCATTCTTATAATATTTTTCAGCCATTTGAAGACTTTTTAGGTTTTCCTGCTTAAAAGGGTAATTATAAAAATAAGCATCAAACTTGTCATACTTTAAAGCAAGCAAACGATACTGTTCAATGAGCTTAAGATTTACATGCATTCTAAAAAGAATTCTATAACGTTCCCAATCATCTTTTGTTTTTATAATTCCAAGGGCGTTTAAAGGATTTACAAACGGACGTTTCAATGCTGTTTCCAGGTAATATATATTCTCAGCACTGTCTTCTGGATATTGTATATAATGTGAATGATAAAGTTTGTAAAATTGTTCCGCGTATAAAAGCTTATAAGAATATGCTCCAGTAAGTGGAATTATAAACAAAATAAGCGCAATCGGAAAAATTCTTTTCATACATATTTTATCGGCCTATTGCGGCAGTTATTTCAGCGCATATTTTCTCTGGAGTCTGACTTCCATCAATTCTGATAACTTTCATATCACTATCAGAAAATAATTCCAATCCTCGTTCATAATTTGCTCGAATTTTTTCTTGAATTGCAAGTCTATCAAAAAGCTCTTCATTTCCGCCGCGTTTTTCCATTCGCTGTCTGCAAACCTCTGGACTTACATCAACATAAACAAGAAACTCAGGTAAAGGATAATTATTTATAGATTTTACAAAATCAAAATCACAATCAAGAGACTGATAGGCGAGCGATGAAAAAAAGTATCTGTCTGA
>JAQQAK010000177.1 GCA_028527945.1 Spirochaetaceae bacterium | reverse complement strand
CAGGTTTAGAGAAAAATGATAAGACCACTCTTCAACTTGAAACAATACAGGCAATAGATTTAATAACCAGCGCTGTCTCAGGCCTTACTCCAAAGGCTGAAGATAAAAATATACAGATAGAAGTGAAGTGTGATGATTCTATCATTATGAATGTTTATCCGCTTTTAGCAGAACAGGCTGTAATTAATCTTGTCGATAATGCCATTAAATACAGTGATAACGATACAAAAATTAAGGTAAAAGTAGAACAAAGGGCTAACGGAAAATGCTGCATTAAAGTAAAAGATAAAGGATGTGGTATTTCTCAGGAGCAGCAGGCCAGAATCTTTGAACGCTTTTACAGGGTTGATAAAGCCAGAAGCAGGGACTCCGGAGGTACTGGATTGGGCCTTTCTATTGTAAAACATATAGCCATAACTCATAATGGAAGTATAAACGTAAAAAGCTCTGTAGGTTCTGGCTCAGAATTTACTCTCTGTATTTAGTTATAGGTTTTTCTAAAATTATATAAGAATGAAACCATTATTTTTCATATCGGTTTTATTATAAGACATGCGGCTACCGTCCGGATTTAGGCATCTTTTTCCCGCACCTTCTGCTACAGCGTGAGCCGCCGCGGTGTCCCATTCCATAGTGGTGCCAAATCTGGGATAAACATCTACAAGGCCTTCTGCCGCAAGGCAGAATTTTAAGCTGCTGCCAGCTGTAATTATTTCTACAGAATTACAACCACGTTTTTGGGCTTGAAGGTTAACCCAGTCATCAAACTTTTCTGTTCTATGTGAACGGCTTCCGGCGGCTCTTAGTACTCCTGTTTTTTGTGGAGTAGAAGGAAGTTTTTCCAGTGGAAAAAAAGACGCTCCGTCTTTATGTGTTTTATAAGACCCAAACTCAGGGCCTCCAAAGAAAAACTCTTCTTTTACTGGAATATATACTACACCCAGATACGGATAATCTTTTTTTATTAATGCAATATTTACTGTAAACTCCCCATTGCCGCTTACAAATTCTTTTGTTCCATCAAGAGGATCTACTAACCAAAAGTAGTCCCAACTTTTTCTATGTTTAGAAGAAGGTATTTCTCCTTCTTCTGAGATAATAGGCAGGCAATGATCGTTAAGGGGTAGTTTTTTTAATTCTTCACAAATAATATTATGCGCGGCAATGTCTGCCGCTGTAACAGGTGAATTATCTGTTTTATAGTTAACCTTGTAATTACCGGAATAAATCTTCATGATTTCTGTTCCTGCATCAAGGGCAATGTTGCATAATTTATAGAAAAGCTCTTTTTCGTTAGATGTCATCTTCAATATTAATGTATTTTTCAACCTTATCAAGTTTTCTGTTTACAAGAAGCATTACTACATCAGGAATTCCTGCTGCTTCAATTTCAACTTTAAAGTAATTTTCTACAATTTCTCTAAAACTTTCAATTGATTTTATTCCCTTGGAAGAGGTTTTTATAAGCTTTTTAATTTTTCCAATTCCGATGATCTCTTTTTTTATAAGACTCACATTTTCACGAAAGACATATTCTGTTATTTCATGTCTTTTAAGTCTTTGCTCTATAATCTTTTCGTTAAAGGTTAAGTCCACAACTAAATCTTCAAGTTCAATAGTTAGAATCTTCAAATACTTCTTAATCTTGCTATCCATAATTTCCTCCTATAAAGACTCTACGTTAACCGCGAGTCAAAATCAGCTTAGCTGATTAGTTAGTTAAGGAGTCTGGGTTGTAACATCTTGTCTACAACTCAAAGTTGATAAAAGTTTAAAATGACTTCTATCATTTCTCCTTCTGAAAATTAAGTTTCATAACTCAATGTGAAGTTAAGCTAATGATGTGGATAGTTAAAAACTCTTTTACATAATTAATAATAATGCTATCATAAATTATAATGTATACGTTAAAGCTTAACTCTTCATGCCTAAACAAAATAATTTTTATAGCTTTGTTTTTATTTATTGGAAATTATATCTTTGCTCTTCCAGATATAACTATTATCAAGCTACCTGACTCAACAAAAATTCTGATTAATCCTGAACCGGACACTGATTATTACGGATTACAACTCAAGCTTTCCGGGGAAGGTCAAATTCTGCTTCAAAATGAAAAGGAGCAGGCTGAGTACAGGTTTTCAACAGGTGGAAAAGCCGAAAGCATTTACTTTTATAAAAGCCTTACACATTTTTTGCCTTCAAAAATAATAATTTCCTCGACTATGAATTATGATGTTTTTTCAGCAAATATAATTCCTGAAAAAAATGAATTACCTCCTCTTGCAGATATTGGCCACATTATCTTCTCAGACTTTACAGGAGATACTAAAGGATGGAATGTTTACAGGTGGAATCTTTCTCCTGACATACTAATATATGATACCGCAGATTATGCGGTTCAGTCAAAACTTTTTAAAAGATTGGCTTTTTTTGTGGAAAAACCGGGGTTTATCGGCAAACTTGTTTCTAATAAAGATCTTGCCAACCGTCATGGATGGAATGCTCATGATTATAAACCAGATGACCTTGCTGCTTTCTTTACAAAAGCTAAAGAAACAGGTTTTCAGCTTAATCCTGAAGAGATTGCACTAAAAGACCTTATAATAAAATGTGGTATCATTATTAAACAAGACAATAAATATATAGAAGGCCACGGCGCTGTTTTATCAGCTTCAAGAGAGACTAATCAGCGGTGGAGATATCGTTTTTTAACACATGAATGTTTTCATGGTATTTTCTTCACTAACGATGATTACAGAAAAGAAATCACAGAAACTTTTTATGCTTTAAGCCCTGATGAAATAAATTTCTGGAAACACTTGCTTGATTACAGACGCTATGATGTTACAAATGAATATCTTTTAGTTAATGAATTTATGGCTTATTCTCTTCAGCAGCCGCTTGAAGAAACAGATGACTATTTTAAAGGCTTTTTGTATAAAAGAATGGTTGTCGCAAGACCTTATGAAAAAGACCTTGTAGAAACCTTTGACGCGGCTTATCCTGAGTCTTTCGTTAATTCAGCTAAAGCTCTTGAGAAAATATTGCATAGTTATACCGGCAGAGAAGCAGGGCATTTGGCTAATCTTTATCCAGCTAATATAACAAATTCATTTTATGATCTATTTGCAGAATTTTAAACAAAAAATATGAATTTGGCTCCTCCAGATCCTATACTTTACTCATTAAGGACAATTATAAAAACGGAGCAAATACAGATTGGCTGCAAAGAAAAACTGGATACCAGCAAGAAAATCTCATTTAAGATTTTATGATAATATACCGCTTTATTACAGATCTCCATCAGGTAATATCATTTTGTATAAACCAGCAGGGATGTCCATTTCTGATCAAAGTCTTCAGAGAAAATATTCTATTGATGAGTTTTTTATCCATCCAGATAACCGTCTTGAAAGTATAGATGCTGCCCAAAAAGGCTTTAGCAAAGATTTAATAGAACAGATACAAACTAAAGACGCTGGAAAGCTTAAAGACTCATTAGTTGATCTTGTAGAAGAGACTCTTGCTGCTCCAAGAGCCGGAGGAATATCTTCTATACCTAAAACTGTTAATGCGTTGGTTAATAATTTTTCAGAAAAACCATCCGTAATAAAGAATTTTACAAAAATTTCTTTTAGCGATTACACTACCGCGCTTCATTCTGTAAATGTTATGGCGCTTACAATAAGTTATTGCTACTTTATTGGTTTGTCTGAAACAGAGACGCAGGAAATGGGGCTTGCCGCACTTCTTCATGATATTGGAAAGACAGAGATCCCTTCAAATATTTTAAAAGCGTCTCGCCGGTTATCTGATAATGAGTTTAGTATTGTAAAATCTCATACAACAAAGGGGCTTGATATTTTAAATCTCTACAACGAACCGGAAATTATTAATGCTGCAGCAGGAGCTATAGAGCATCATGAAAGGCTTGATGGTTCTGGGTATCCAAATGGAATTATAAACATATCTTATATAGGAAGAGTTTTGGCTATAGTCGACTGTTATGAAGCAGTAACTAATGATGACAGACCGTATAGAACCGCAATGGCTCCGATGGAAGCCCTTGAGATTATTAAAAAAGATGTTGATTCAGGTAAGCTTGATAAAGAAATTTTTAAAGATTTTGCTTACAGCCTGGCAAGTAGAAAAACTAAATAGCTTGAGACTTTGTTTTTAACTAATCTCCCAGCTTTGGGTTATTTGACTTCCATTTTCTTCATCAGATTTTACAGAAATAAATGTATCAATTTCCTGTTTAAGCTCTTCAACGTGTGAAATAATTCCAACTGTTCGGTTTTCGTTTTTTAAAGACTTTAGACTGTCAAAAACAAGCGACAATGAATCTCTGTCTAAAGAACCAAAACCTTCATCAAGAAAGAAGAACCCGGAGCGGTCAGCTCCTATGCTGTCCGCAAGAGCCAACGATAGAGAAAAGGCTGCCTGGAATGTTTGCCCTCCTGATAAGGTTTTTACAGAACGTGTTCTTCCTTCGTTTAAATAATCTCTTATTATAAAATTATTGTCCTCATCAAGTTCCAACCTGAGAGATTCTCTTGTTAATTTTCTAAACCTTGCATTGGCCGCTTCGCAAAGTTCTCTAAGATAAATTGTTGCGGCATAGTTAGTAAAACCATTAGATTTAAAAATATTTTTAAGCACCTTAAGATTTTCTTCTCTAAGTTTAAGAGCTGATAACTGTTTTTCTAGTTCACTTTTTCTGTTAAGAGCTTCTTTAAGTTCTTCCAGTTTATTTATAAAACCACCGAGTCTATTGTTTTTTTCATTGAGTTGAGATTTCAATTCAGTATTCTTTTGTATTTCAGAGGAATGTGCTTCTTCGTCGTAAGTTCTGCCAGACAACATTTTTTCAGAAGTTTCTATTCTTGCTTTTACTGAGGTATGGTGTTTTTCAAAGATTTCTATTTCTTCACGTTCCGTTACAGTATTTATAGAATAAGCCAGAACGTCTTTAACCTCTGATAGAGACTCATACTCAGAATTTTTTATTAAATTGTTTATAGCAGAATCAGAGTCTTCAAGTTTTTGAGACAATTCAATCTTTCTCTGTTTGATTAATTCCGCAGTAGATTTATTGTGCTGATTTTTTAAACTCAATTCCTTGAAGTCTTCTTCAATCTTT
>JAQQAK010000176.1 GCA_028527945.1 Spirochaetaceae bacterium | reverse complement strand
ATAGCCGTACTCATTTTTAAAAGCTGATGTAAATTTGCTGGGGTTACAGTATCCAATCATATTTGCAATCTCTGTTATTGAAAAATCTGAATTCAGTAAAAAAAGTCTGGCCTTTTTAAGCCGTAGCTTTCTGTAATATACAGAGATGTTTTCCTTATAAACAGCCTTGAAAAGTTTTTTCAGTTTATCAGGATTCATATCAACACATACTGATAGTTGATTCAGAGTAAGTGGTTCTTCAATATTATTTTTCATAGTAGTCACAACATCCTGAAGACGACTCTGATCGATCCTGTTTGTCTGCTTCATTTTGTTCTCATCAATAAGGCCTATATTCCGGCTGCATATCAAATATAATTCAAGGGTTTTCAATCTAAGATAATCCGGCTGCTGCCCAACAGGGCATTGCTGCATATTAACAAATATATCCATTGAAAACTTGTTTGGAACAACAACAGGACAAATATCCGTGCCGCAGACAGTTTTTATAAAAGTGTTTACAACAAAGTTTTCACCAAGATACTTTTTAAGAGATTCGTTGGCCTCTTCATTCTCAATAAAAAACACACTTATTCCAGTTAAACGCTTTTCTTTATATCGAAATCTTTTGACTGCACGGTTAATATCAAAAACCATCATTTGATTATCACTTATAGATATAGTCTTTCCATTCTCAAGCTCGGCATCAAACGAGCCATTTATACAGTAAAATATCTCAAAGCCGCTGTACCCCGGAGCATCACATCGGTCTTTATTGTTGTTTAATTCTATATCTGTAAAAACAACATCTATGCCTGGTGCAACAGATACACGTTTTATTATTCCTTTCCCGCCTGTTTCATGAGTCTTATAAATTTCTATACCGGAAGAGGATGATTTTAGGCTTAGTAAAGAAGAATTGTACTCCATATGCTAAAAAAACAGCAGGTATCTTGGAACACTTTTCTTGAACTCCAGATAACCTTCTCCATATTTTTCCGCGCAGAACGCTTCTTCTTCAAGAACAATCAACATCCCCTCCGCAAGCTACCGCTAAAGCGGGACGGGGTATGGTTGGTTCTGCAAGGAATGGATTTAGACGGTCGGGTTTCATACCCAACACAAATACAACTCTTCATAATAGAAGATTGCGTAGCAGAGCTACGGGGTATTAAACCCTCCCGGCGAATAAAATGCTGCAGAACAAAATTTAATACAATAAGTCCGCCAATTATAGCCGAATGGAGCATGAGGGCCATTCCAACAACCATCAATGAAAAAGATATATAAATAGGATTGCGCGATATCCGGTACATCCCCTTATTTATTGGTTCATCAAGAGGCGTAGAAAAATAGTTTATAAAGCTTGTAATAGCGGCTACAGCGCCTACAACAAGAAGAACAATGCCTATATAAAATTGTATAGAGCCAATCTGTATTTTCAAAAATACAGGATAAACAATAAGAGGAATAAAAAGAATTGACATTATCACAGAAAAAGCTTTTCCTTTGGTGCTGGCAAATGAGTAGTCAACTAATCTTTTTGCAGCCTTTCCTCCAAACAGCATGGGGATATAGGATACTGCTAAAACCATCAAAGATAATATCCAACCGTTACCTATCCTGGAAATAATGACATCCATGTATTTTGCTCCTAATTTTCATCAAATATTCTTCGCTAATATTATTTGCGTTATCTATCTTTGTCAATAAATCATTCTGTAAGTTTTCCATATCTAACCAAGTTTTACATAAATCTCTATAGAAAGTTATTTTTCAGCCTGCTATAATTTTATTGGAGGATTTAGATGAACGAAACATTGAATATTATTTTAAATAGAAGAAGTATCAGAAAATATCTTGATAAAAAAATTGAAAAACCTGATCTTGATAGTATTGTTGAGGCCGCAATAATGGCTCCAAGCGCAATGAATAGTCAGGATTGGCATTTTTGTGTAATAAGCAACAGAGAACGTATCAACGAAATAAATAATATTATAAAAGAAGAAATAATCAATGAGGGAAAGAAGTTTATAGTTGACAAGATAAATGAGGCCGGTGGCGATGTTTTTAGAGGAGCACCAGTTCTCGTTATTGTATCATCTAAAGAAACAGAAAAATCTAATATTATGAGCTGTGCAGCTGCTACACAAAATATGGTAATTGCCGCTGAAGCCTTGAATATTAATTCATGCTGGATTGGAAGTATAAGTGTTCTTGGTCAAAGCAGTCAGTTTGACAACTTAAGAACAAAACTTCAAATTCCTGATGGCTTTATACCTAATAATGGATTAGTACTCGGATATAAAGCTGATGGAGACTTTCCTATGCCAGAGAGAAAGTCTGAAACTGTTACTTTTATTTCATAGTTAAATATAGGCTCTTTAAAACTGTTATAAATTTAAAGAGCCTTAAAATTCAACTTAAGTTCTATAGAAAAATTGACTAACAAGGCAATTCAATGACAAATGCTGTGCCGTTTCCGGGGCGGCTTTTTACGACAATATCCCCCTCATAGAGTTCCACAATCCGCTTTACAATAGAGAGGCCCAATCCGTTACCCTTTACTGAATGCGAATTATCGGCCTGATAGAATTTATCAAAAATATGTTCGGCCTCATGCTCGTTCATTCCCTTGCCCTGATCCCTTATAGTAAAGATTATTCTTTGCGATATCTTTTCACATTTAATTGAGATCTGTCCATTCGGCTCTGAATACTTTACGGCATTGTCTATCAGGTTAATCCAGAGATGAGACAGCATTTCCTCATTCGCGAATATCTTAACCTCTGAGAGATTCAAATCCATCTCTATATTTTTTCCGCTCCACTTCTTTTCAAGCAGAATAACACAGTTCCTAATTTGTTCGTCCAGATCATATTCTTTCTTGTCAGTAATAATCTGCTGGTTCTCGAGGTTATTAAGCAGAAGAATATTAGCGGCCATTTCTGTTAGTCGCTCGGATTCCCGGATAATAATATCCGTGTATTCGTCTCTCTTTTCCGGAGAAAGATCCTCATTCTTAAGCTGTTTGGCAAAGCCCCTGATAGAAACAATCGGGGTCTTAAACTCGTGTGAAAAATCATTTATAAAATCGCTTCTAAACATTTCTATACTGCCAAGCTCACTGGCCATGTGGTTAAATCCCCGAAGAAGGTCCGCGACCTCGGAATTATCATCTGTTTCATCTACCCGCACACTGAAGTCTCCGGCAGCAACAACCTCTGTCGCCTTAACCAGCTGCTTAATGGGCTTCAGTATTCTTTCTCCGGCAAGCGCCGATATGGATGTTCCTATGGCGCTGCTTAAAAGCAGAGCTACAACTGGAGAAAAAATGGGGGTCATAAAAATGAAGGGATAGATTCCAAGTAGTTTTAAAACAAAAAACAACAGAGACGTCAAAAATCCCGCGAATACCATTACTATAAAAATATAAAAAACAACTATTCTGTTTATTGTTCTTGCTCTTCGCATACCTTTCCCACCGCCTTGTAACCGAGTCCCCGGATTGTCACAATCTCAAAATCAGGATTTTCCCTGAACCTGTCACGCAGCCGATTAATATGAACATCGACCGTTCTTATATCGGTTTCGTAGTTAATATCCCATATCTCATCCATCAGACCGCGTCTTGTAAAGATCTTGTCTGGATAAGAGAGTAGCTTGTAAAGAAGCATAAATTCCTTTTGTGGAAGCTCCTGTTTGGCCTCATCTCGAAAAACAGTCAGCGTATCGTAATCAAGTTTTGTGCGTCCAATGCTCAGGCTGCGCTCATTAACGATACGCGAACGCCGAAGAAGGGCCTTAACCCGTAAAAGGAGT
>JAQQAK010000175.1 GCA_028527945.1 Spirochaetaceae bacterium | reverse complement strand
AAAGATTTAACAGAAATGGTTTTAATATAAAGATTGTCAAAAGAAGGTATACAATAAAAATGATAAGATGAAATATGTAATTTTTTTTGTAGTGCTGAATTAAAAGAGTTTTAAGTTCGTCGTAGGTTGGAATAACTGTTTGTAACAGATTATCATTGTTCCATTGTTTTAATAGAAACATCATAAAGTTTTGTCCAACCGTCTTTTTTGTTTTTCCTTTGCTTTTTTGAGTGTTCTTCTGAAAGTTATCAAGCTCAATCTCAAATATTATTTTGATAATGTTGTCAATTTTGAATTTTTGTTCAAAGGTGATTTTTATGTATTTAGCAATTCTTTTGCGGTGTTTTGCTATATTTATTATCCATTGAGCTATAGTCCATAACAGGCTTGAAATTATTAAAATAGAAGATACGTAGAAAATAATTACGTTAGCCGGAAAAATTTTTAACAGAATAGCACCTATGGTAAACATGAAAAGTTTAATTAAAGATCTCAGCATTATTTTCTTTTCAAGAGCTTTAATTTTAGGATCAATGCTTTCTACGATTTTATCGTAACTGATTTTTGTCGTGTCTTTTTTTATATAGGGGCTCAATAATTGCCCGGCCAAAATAAGAAGCTGGGCGTCGTCTAAAAGTCCTATACCCGGCAGTACATCCGGTATTATGTCTATAGGCGCAACTAAATATGCAAGAGAGCCGATTATAAATAACTTTAGCTGGAGTGGGGTTTCGGGAGACATGAAGGCCTCCCAGAGCCTGGTAATTAACTCTTTTAAGCCGCTAACTGCTCCTTTTAGTTTTTTGGGAAGCTGCTCTTTTATTTTATTAATTTCATTTGGTTTGTTAAGAACCTCTTTTCCCATTTTTTCTGCCATGTTTTGAGACAGTTTAAGAATTTTTTTAGGCTCTTTAAGGATTGCATGTTTATTCATTTAATAAACGATAGGCCAATTTATAATAACTGTCAATTAACTCTTTATCGCTATTTAATACACTATCCTTGCGTCGCAGGTAAACTTTTACTCTAAAGACATACATAGACGTAACCCTGCTTTTCTATATTCACCAATATATCGAGCCGCGCATTCCCACTCATAGCTTCCGGGGAGGCGGCTCCCGGTTGCTTCCGAATTAACAAAAGGCGCGATAAAGCTTTTTTCTGTAGTATTGACTGAAGCACTATAGTTGCCGTCACTTGAATCTCTTAATGGTAAGTCATAATCTGAGTCAGAAGTATAAACACAGCTAAGAGTTTCAGAATTATTTGAGTTGTAGTATTCAGTTAACGTATTACAAAAGACTATAGCGACACGCCAGTTGACGCTAGTTACCGGGGATGAGTTTAACTGGATTTATCTTGTTTTGTAATTAAATGCCACAGGCTGAATTATAGTCCGTGGCACTGTTTTCTAATTGTAAAATTCCGGGGCTGTTTTTAAAGTTTTGAAAAACTCATAATCATGGGCAAAAATTACTTTTGCGTTAAGCTCATTTTGTAGTTTTCTAACTTTCTCAATTGACTTGAAATAAGACAGGCTGTCATAAAGCAGACCGGAAGCCTTTGCCGGCGGCTCATATATTTCTTGGGTGTATATACAGTCCTGGGGTAAAATAACTGAGCCTTCGTTTTCAAGGTTACAAATTAGCCCAAGCAATCCCGGAGTATGTCCCGGCAAATTTATAACTTTAACACCGGGGGCTATCTCAAAATCATCTTCAACGAGATGAAATTGTTTTATCGGTGTATCCAGATCTGCTTTTACATAGCCTCCATGAGTTGCCGGATCAGGGTTGAGTCTAACCTGTGTTTGAGCATGCATAAAATCAGCTTTTGCAACATATACATCAGCGTGTTTTAATAAATTTAGTCCACCGGCGTGATCCAGGTGAAGATGAGATACAACAACGGTTTTTATGTCTTCCGGTTTTACGCCAGTCAGTTTTAGCTGATTTTCAAGGCGTTCTTCTTCTTTTTGATATAACGGATACACTTGCTGTAAGCCTTCCGGCCAGTATCCTTTCATTGCATCAGGATGACTTCCTGTGTCATAAAGAATGTAGCCGGTTTCTGTTTCAATTAAAAATGCCATTACAGGCAGCTTAATCCATTCATTTGTTACCTTTGGTTTGGCATAGGTTCCGATAGTTGCACAAGCTACAACGTTATTTTTATCTGTTTCCAGATATCCTGTGTTTAAAATATATAACTTCATAGACTTCCTTTTGGGCACTTTTCATGAATATTTGATGATAGAAAAAGAATGTGTTCATGTCAACTGCTAGTTTTTTTAGCGGATTTTTTTGTTGATTATGCGATTCCTTGTAGAAAGTCATAAAATTTTGCATAATTTATACAGTTGCAAAAACTGCTGTCCGGTTTAATAAAATACTCCCTCAAATAATGAAAAAGATAATCATTGAGGCTAATAAAAATAAGATCTTATAAAATTTGTAAAACATGAAATTATATGAATTGTTAATTTTAAGTCATTGACTATATCAAATTGAGCGAAAATATTCCTTTTTATATAAAGTTTCCTAATAAAATAGTTTGAAAAGAGCTAAATAATCCAAAAAGCAGTTAGAAATTTGCTTATGCCCTATAAACCTATTGACAAGGTAGGTAGAAGTTGTTAGTTTTTATTAACCTATAATAAAGGTGGGTAAAAATAAGAGTTTACTCACAAGACGGATTTAATTCCTCGCCAAAGCTCGCTTTGAGTTCTGCTCCGGGGTGATTGATTTCTGCTGAAAAAAATCTATTGAGATAGAGGAGAGATAGATATGTCTAAAGAGCAATATAAATTTGAAACCTTACAACTTCATGTAGGACAGGAACAGCCAGATCCTGCCACCGATGCCAGAGCAGTTCCCATCTATGCTACTACATCCTATGTTTTTAGTGATTCTGCACAAGCTGCGGGCCGCTTTGATTTATCAGAGGGAGGTAATATTTATACTCGATTGATGAATCCCACATCGGATGTTTTTGAAAAACGTATTGCGGCTCTTGAAGGCGGAGTCGGAGCCCTTGCCACAGCTTCCGGTGCAGCAGCAATTGCCTATGCTGTTCAGAATATCACAAAGGCTGGTGATCATATTGTTTCCTCTGGAACAATATATGGCGGAACCTATAATTTCTTTGCCAATACTCTAAAAGAATCTGGAATTTCAACCACTTTCGTGGACGGAAGTCAGCCTGAAAATTTTGAAAAAGCTATCAAAGAAAATACCAAAGCGGTCTTTCTTGAATCCCTTGGTAATCCCAATGCTGACATCATAGACCTTGAGGCTGTTTCAGAGATAGCCCATAAAAATGGAATTCCCGTCATTATTGATAATACCTTTGCCACACCCTTTTTGTTTAGGCCCATTGAGCATGGAGCGGATATTGTGGTTCACTCAGCCACAAAATTTATTGGCGGACACGGAACTGTAATGGGTGGTGTCATTATAGATAGTGGAAATTTCAACTGGTCTCAGAATGAAAAGTTTCCCGGTCTTTCTAAGCCAAATCCATCATACCATGGCATTATATTTTCTGAAGCAGTTGGAAATCTAGCCTATATTGTGAAACTACGCACAACTTTGATGAGAGATACCGGAGCAACCATAAGTCCTTTTAATTCTTTTCTTCTTTTACAGGGGCTTGAAACTCTGTCGCTCAGGCTTGAGCGTCATGTAGAAAATGCCCTAAAAGTTGTGAAATATCTCAAAGAGAATCCTTTGGTGGACTCTGTTAACCATCCTTCTCTATCTACGGGACGGCAGAAGGAGCTCTACGATAGTTATTATCCCAATGGAGGAGCTTCCATATTTACCTTTGAAATAAAAGGCTCAGAAAAACAGGCAAAGAAGTTTACAGAATCTCTTAAACTCTTTTCCCTTCTTGCCAATGTTGCAGACGTGAAATCCCTTGTTATACATCCGGCATCAACAACTCACGCGCAGCTTTCTGCAGATGAGCTGCTACAGGTAGGAATAAAACCTACAACAGTAAGACTATCAATCGGAACTGAGCATATTGATGACATCATTGAAGATCTTGAGTTTGGATTTACGTCAATTAAATAAATAAGGAGACGGTAATTATGACAAAGATATATAAATCAATCGATCAATTGATAGGAAAAACACCTCTTGTTGAATTTTCTAATTTAGAACAGAAGAATGAGCTTAAGGCAACAATTCTTGCAAAACTTGAATATTTTAATCCCGCTGGAAGCGTTAAGGATAGAATAGCCAAAGCTATGATAGATGATGCTGAAGAAAGAGGGCTTTTAAAAAGCGGTTCTGTTATTATTGAGCCTACCAGTGGAAATACGGGCATTGGTCTTGCCTCGGTTGCAGCAGCGCGAGGTTATAAAATTATCATAACAATGCCGGAAACAATGTCTGTTGAGCGGAGAAATCTGATAAAGGCATATGGCGCTGAAATTGTTTTGACAGAAGGAGCCAAAGGTATGAAGGGCGCAATAGATAAAGCTGCCGAACTTGCCAGTAAAACTCCAAACAGCTTTATTCCTGGACAATTTGTTAATCCGGCAAACCCTCATATTCATCTTAAAACAACTGGACCGGAAATCTGGGATGATACAGATGGTAATGTTGATATTTTTATAGCCGGTGTAGGTACAGGCGGCACAATAACAGGCGTGGGAGAATACCTTAAGTCTAAAAATCCTGACATTAAAATTATTGCTGTAGAACCTTCAGCGTCACCGGTATTATCCGGAGGTTCGTCCGGTGCCCATAAGATTCAGGGCATAGGTGCCGGCTTTGTTCCTGATGTACTTAATACTGAAATATTTGATGAGGTTATCAGAGTTGAGAATGATGACGCCTTCATCTCTGCTAAAGGCATAGGTAAGACTGAAGGAGTACTTGTTGGAATCTCATCAGGGGCGGCAATTTACGCAGCCGTAGAGATAGCGAAGAGAAAAGAAAATGAAGGCAAGACTATAGTTGTCCTTCTCGCAGATACCGGTGAGAGATATCTGTCTACTCCGCTTTTCTCTGATTAAAAGAAACGCTCATCATGGCCTGTTTTTTAACAGGAGGAGGGAACTAAAATGCCAATTAAGATACCTAATAATTTACCTGCGGTAAAGATTTTATCAGATGAGAATGTCTTTGTTATGACTGAAGAGAGGGCTTCAACTCAGGATATTCGCCCTCTAAAGATCCTTTTGCTCAATCTTATGCCTACAAAGATAGAAACCGAAACACAGTTATCCCGCCTTCTGGGAAATACTCCTCTTCAGGTTGAACTTGAGTTGATACATACAGAATCCTATAAGGCCAAAAACACCCCAGAAGAGCATATGCTGGCTTTTTATAAACCATTTAGCGAGGTGAAAGACCGCAAATTCGACGGTTTGGTAATAACTGGCGCTCCGGTGGAGCTTCTTGAATATGAAGATGTTGATTACTGGAGTGAGCTTAAAGATATAATGGAATGGAGCAAAACTCATGCACACAGCACTTTTCATATATGTTGGGGGGCTCAGGCCGGATTATATTATCATTATGGAATTCCTAAATATCCAGTGGGGCAGAAAGTTTTTGGTGTTTTCAATCATTCTATTGAATATAAAAATACAATGCTGACAAGAGGGTTTGATGACTCATTCATGGTTCCCCATTCGAGAAATACAACAGTGAAGCGAAATGATATAGAAAAGGTTGAGGAGCTTGAAATAATTGCTTCATCAGATTCAGCTGGTATTTCTATTGTTACTGCTCAAAATGGTCGGCAAATTTTTGTAATGGGGCATTGTGAATATGACGCTGGAACATTGCGAAAGGAATATGAACGTGATTTAAATGAAGGGAAAAGTATAGGCAAACCCTGTAATTATTTTGTTGATGACAATCCTGATAATGATGTAGTTGTCACCTGGCGAAGCCATGCAAACCTTCTATTCTCAAATTGGCTTAATTACTATGTTTATCAGTCTACTCCCTATGATCCCAATTTCATATAGGCTTGGAGATATAATGAAGGTATATGCTGATAACGCAGCAACTACACAGATGAGTCAAGCAGCAGTAGACGCGATGCTTCCTTATATGAGGTGTTATTATGGAAATCCATCTGGCATCTATTCTCTTGGGCAAGAATCTGCTTCTGCTTTATATAAAGCCCGAGAAGTTATGGCTAAGAGAATAGGTGGAGATGCTCGAGGAATTACTTTTACCTCAGGAGGAAGCGAGTCTGATAATCAGGCTATAATATCTGCGGCAGAAATTGGGAGACATGAAAATAAAAAGCATATAATCTCTACAGAATTTGAACATCCCGCAGTTCTTAAAAGTTTGAAAAAATTAGAAAAGCAGGGTTTTAAAATAACTCTTCTTCATGTTCCTGAAAATGGAATTATTAATCCTGAACAGGTTCTCACGGCTATTACTAACGAAACATGTTTGGTCTCTATTATGTATGCTAACAATGAGATAGGGACTATACAGCCGGTTCGCCAAATAGGTGAAATCTGTAGAAAGAAAAAAGTATTTTTTCATACAGACGCTGTTCAGGCTGCTGGACATCTACATATAGATGTTCAAAAACAGAATATAGATTTTCTGTCATTATCTGCCCATAAATTCATGGGGCCAAAGGGTGTTGGTATCTTATATTCCCATCCTAAGATCGAGCTTACCAATATTATTGAAGGCGGTAAGCAGGAGCGTGGTAACCGTGCAGGGACAGAGAATGTTCCGGCAATAATGGGTATGGCCGCGGCTTTTGAAGAATCCTGCCGGGGTATAGATGAAGTTTCTGCAAAACTGTCCAGTTACCGTGACAGACTAATTTCAGAACTTTTAAAAATTCCAGGTTCGGTATTAAATGGAGATCAAGTTAACCGGCTTTCTGGCAACGTCAATATCTCTTTTGATGGGATAGAAGGAGAGACTCTTCTGCTATTACTTGATAAAGAAGGAATTTGTGCTTCATCAGGTTCAGCGTGTGAGTCTGGTTCGTTAGAACCCAGCCATGTTCTAATGTCTATTGGCAGAACCACTGAAGCTGCTTCAAGCTCTCTTAGGTTATCATTAAATGAATTAAATACTGAAAAAGAAATTGATTATATTCTCAAAATTGTGCCAGAGGCTGTTTCGCATTTACGCAGGAAATATTCAGATAGAAGGATGTATTAAAAATGAATGAAAGAGTATTAGTTGCTATGAGCGGCGGAGTAGACTCAAGTGTTGCTGCTTTACTTCTTAAAAGTGAAGGGCTTAATTGTATTGGCGCAACAATGCGGCTTTTTCAAAATTCTGATATAAATATCTCTAATAATAAAACTTGCTGTTCGCTTGATGATATAGAGGATGCGCGCAGCGTTGCGTATGAAATAGGTCTACAGCATTTTGTTTTTAATTTTAAAGATGATTTCAACTCTCAGGTCATAAAACGGTTTATATCTTCTTATGAAAGTGGAGCTACTCCAAATCCTTGTATTGATTGTAACCGTTATATGAAATGGGATAAATTTTATAAGCGCGCAGAGATAATGGACTGTGATTATATTGCGACTGGCCATTATGCGCGTATTGAAAAGATTCATGATCGATATTTACTTAAAAAAGCTGTAGATGAGACTAAAGACCAAACTTATTTTCTCTATTTTTTAACGCAGCAGCAGCTATCGCATACCAGGTTTCCTATTGGTGAGGTTAGAAAAACAGATATCAGAAAAATTGCTGAAAAAAATGGATTTATAACAGCTGGGAAGTCTGAAAGTCAGGATATTTGTTTTGTTCCTGACGGAGACTATGTCAGAACCATTGAAAGGATTACCGGCAAAGATTATCCCCACGGAAAGTTTCTTGACCGTGAAGGTAATGTTTTGGGCGAGCACAAAGGAATTATTCGTTATACAATTGGACAGCGTAAAGGGCTTGGCCTGTCTATGGGCGAAGCAGTGTATGTCTGTGAAAAAAACATAGAAGATAATACTGTTGTTGTAGGTAGAAGTAAAGAGCTCCTTTCAAAAGAATTGACAGCAGTTGATTTTAACTGGATAGCATTTGATACACCTCCTGCTAAACTTCATGTAAAAGCTAAGATTCGTCATTGTCAGGAAGAAAAGTGGGCTACGGTCAAGCCTTTGACTGCTGATTCTATATCTCTTATATTTGATGAGCCTCAATATGCTATAGCAAAGGGGCAAGCTGTGGTTTTGTATGATGGAGAAATCGTTTTAGGCGGAGGAACAATATGCTAAATTGTTTCTATTTGATACTTCTATATACCTTATATTATAATAGGTGAAAATTGGGAGGTAATTTTTTATGATGATATCAACAAAGGGACGTTACGCGCTTCGTGTAATGATAGATCTTTCAGAACATGATCAGAGTAAATATATTCCATTGAAGGGAATTGCTGAAAGACAGAAAATTTCATCAAAATATCTTGAAAGCATTATGACAGTACTGTCAAAAGCAGATTTTGTTGATGCTCTTCATGGAAAAGGCGGTGGCTATAAGCTGAACCGCTCTCCTGAACAATATTCAGTAGCAAGTATTTTAAAACTGACAGAGGGCACTCTTGCTCCGGTTGCCTGTTTAGGGCAGGGGGCAAAAAAATGTGATCAGTCAGCAAATTGTAAAACTCTTCCAATGTGGATTGAACTTGATCGTATAATTGATAATTATCTTGAAGGGGTAACCATAGGCGATTTAGCCAAAAATAATTTAAATTGTGATTATGTAATTTAGGTGATAAAGAGAACAAAATTTATTTTCAATAGTTAAAGATAAGGACTTTATGAATGAAATATAAAAATAATTTAAAACGACCATATGAGCACCATCTTTTTTTTAGAGATAATATAACTAGCAAAATCAAAACTTTATTAGTTATGTTTTTTTGTTTGAACATTTTTGGTTGCGGAAATCCTTGTTATTTCTATTATGCAGATTTATCAATTTTGAATGAGACAAGCTATGATATAAAAAATGTTTTTATTGAATATTACATAAGTGGGGAAGATTCTAATGAAATAATAGACTTTCCTAATCTTTCTGTTAATGAACAATCTCCATATTTAAAAATTAAGTGTGGATATCAATTTAATCCTTCAGGAAATGGATGTTCTAGTTGTAGGTTCATTAAATATATGTATTTAAGTTATACTTTAAATGGAGAAACAAAAGAAGTAGTTATTTTTGATGATGGTTTAGTTGAGTATGTAATATCCTTTGACGCATTAACTGAAGAACAGTCTGAGAATGTATATATAATGAATAAAAGTGATAATATTATTTTAATTACTGAAGAAGGGGTAGAACTCTTTCAGGAGCAATAATATATTCACTACTTGCGAATAGAGTAAAGTTATCATATTATCAGCGAATGAAAGAGTGTAATGTTTTCAGGGTTAATCAGATAAGATTATCACAGATAGCTACTGATGATGAGGCTAAAGACTATGCAGTAAAAAAGCTGGGAATAGAGCCTAAATTTATAAAAGATGTGAAAATATCAAGACGTTCCATAGATGCCAGAAAAGGGAATGTCTCTCTTGTTTTTAGTGTAGATATTACTGTTCAGACAAAGAATACGATAAAATTAAACAAATCAAATATTGAGAAAATAGAAAAGACTTATTATAAATTTCCAGTTCAGGGAAATGGAGAAGAGATCGTTGTAGCTGGAGCAGGTCCTGCTGGACTCTTTGCTTCTATTATACTTGCAGAAAACGGCTTTAAGCCCCTTCTTATCGAGCGTGGAGAACGGGTTGATAACAGAAAAAAAACTGTTGAAAAGTTTTGGCAAACAGGTCTTTTGAATCCTGAATCAAATATGCAGTTTGGAGAAGGCGGGGCTGGAACTTTTTCAGATGGAAAGCTTAACTCTGGAATTAAAGATAAATCTGGAAGAATCAAAAAAGTTCTTGAAACATTTGTAAAATTCGGCGCTCCAGATTCAATATTAATTGACGCAAAACCTCATATCGGAACAGATTTTCTCGAAATTGCTGTAGCAGGTATAAGAAATCAAATTATTAAACTTGGTGGAGAGGTTCGTTTTAATACTAAACTTACCAGTGTCCTTGCCAATCCTGAACTTAAAGCAATAACTGTTAATGAAAACGATACTATTAACACTGAGCAGTTGATTCTTGCTCTTGGGCACAGCGCAAGAGATACAATAACTATGTTACATTCTTCTGGTTTGGAAATGAGTCCAAAGGTTTTTTCTGTGGGACTGCGGATAGAACATCTTCAAGATACAATCAATCAAGCCCAATATGGAGAAAGATATAGTTCAAATCTTCCTGTGGCAGATTATAAACTATCTTATCATACAAAGTCAGGAAGAGGTGTATATACATTTTGTATGTGCCCTGGAGGCTATGTTGTAAATTCTGCCTCTGAAGAAGGAATGTGTGTTACAAATGGAATGAGTTATTATGATAGGGCGGGAGTTAATGCTAATTCTGCAGTACTTGTAAATATATATCCTAAAGACTTTGATGGTAATGACATTTTAGCTGGAATAGAGTTTCAGCGTAAACTTGAAAGAGAGGCTTTTTCCCTTGGAGGAGCAGATTATAGCCTTCCTGTTCAGCGTTTTGAAGATTTTGCAAAAGAGCAGCCATCCAAATCTTTTGGAATAATACAGCCTCAGATTAAAGGCCGTTATAAAATGGCAGATTTGGCAAGTCTTTTTCCTTTAGATATAAAAGATTCATTAATAGAAGGAATAAACGAATTTGGAAAAAGAATTGAAGGTTTTAACAGTCCTGACGCAGTGCTTACAGGAGTAGAGTCCAGATCCTCATCACCTGTAAGAATAAACAGAGACGATATGGGAGAATCAAATATATCTGGTATTTTTCCTTGTGGAGAGGGCTCAGGTTTTGCTGGAGGAATTATTTCTGCTGCAGTAGACGGAATAAAAGCTGCTGAAAAAGCTGCTTTGGCAGTTAAGAAAGTATTACGTTAAAATTATAGATTTGATTTACACTTTGAAATAATTGCAAACCTCACCTTGTTGGTGTCTCACTTTTTCTTATTTAAATGGTGAGGTATTTAATTAAATTATACAAGCTTTAGACAATCAGTTCTCCAAAGGCAAGAATCCTGTCCACAGCCATTAGCATCGGAACCAAAGCAAGGATTATTTCCTTCTTCAGTCTGAATTGCAAGAATAAGTTCATCTTTTTTCATTTTTCCAGGCTCAACTCCGTGATCTTTTGCAATCGCTTTAATTTCTTTTACTGTCACCTTTTTCTCCTTTATAATTTTTTTGCCAGGAATTGGCAGTTTTAGAAAGTGAAGTTTAAATTATTCAAACTTCAAAATGAAGATAAGCATGGAGGCTTTCTGATCATTCCTCCTTTAATATTTTAAAAGAACTTTCTGTAGTTAAAACTTTTATACATCAGGCAAAAAAAAGCAAGATAGAAGATGTTCATATTAAGTTATTAATCTGTTTTTTTATATAAAAATTATATTTATTGTAAAAATATTTTTACAGGGACTTTGCTTTTTTTATCTATACTAATATCTTGTTATAACAGTCGTAAGATGAAATTTTATAGGAGGAATGATAAAAAGTCATTCATGATTTTTTATCACCTTTTAATTGCTATGCAAATAAGATTCTCACCTTCCTTGGCGAGTTGTTAACGCAAAGTTTTTTTAGGAGGCAAATATGGGAGAAACTGTTCGTTTTGGTGTATCTATGGACAGCGGCCTTGTAGAGCTTTTGGATCGATTAAGTCATCAACATGGAGATGAGAACCGTTCTGAAACTATCAGGAATCTTGTACGACAGGAAGTGATTAATACCAGCTCAAATGATGACAAACGAGAAGTCATTGCAACTTTGACTTTAATGTATAATTACGAGACAAAAGTTCCTCGTGTCTCAATAAAACCATATCCCTCTGTAAAAATTACTGCAAATATGCAGATGCATGCTGAAGATGAAATCTGTGTCAAAATACTTGTTGTAAAAGGTCTTGCTTGTGAAGTCAGAGCCTGGGCACAAAAACTCTTATCAAATAAAAAAATAATAAGTAACCTTACTATAAATGCTACAGATGAACTTTATAAAGAACTCTTATAGATTAGAGGCTCATTAGTATATTAATACTCTATTGACCTTAAAATTAAAAAGTAATACCTTCTATTCAAGTGACACGAATTAAATAAAACGTGACACTGTGTGAAAGCTGCTAATGGAGGTCTTATGCTTAAAAATAAAAAATTATTGTTAAAGAGATTATTCATCTCAATTTTGTTTCTGTTTACTTTGACCGGGCTGTTTGCGTCCGGCAAGCAGGAGGCTGAAGCTTCTTCTGAAGTATCATCAGAGGAAATTTCTATAAATATAACCGACATGAGGGGGAGAACTGTATCTTTACCGGCAACTGCTGACAAAGTTATTGCGCTTGGTGCCGGTTCTCTGCGTCTTGTCAGTTATTTGGATGCTGCTGATAAGGTTATAGCTGTTGAAGATGCCGGACATGGAAGAGAGAAGTCAGAATATATGTTTTCAAATTTGGCAACATACAGATTGGCTCATCCTGAGTATAAAGACCTTCCAAGTATTGGCAGCTCTGAGAATCATGAGGGAATAATTGCTGCCGAACCGGATCTTATAATTTCTTCAGCAATAGATGTGGCACAGCTTGATCAGCTTCAGCAGGTTCTTGATATTCCTGTTTTTGCGGTTGATGTTGATGTCGAGTTTTATGATACAGATACATTTTATACAGAATTGGAAAAACTTGGAAAAATCCTTGGAAAAGAAGAGCGGGCTTCAGAGCTTGTTTCTGGTATAAAATCAGCAATGCTTGATTTGCAAGCTCGTTCTGAAAAAGTTCTTGATCCAAAAAATGCTTACGCGGGAGGAATGATGTATTATGGTCCTGCGGATCTCTTTCGTACAACGGGAGATTATATACCATTTGATTTTACTGGAACAAAAAATGTTATGCCTACAAACCCTACTGGCAATCTTCAACCTTACATGACCTCTCTGGAAGATGTTATTGCAGCATCTCCTGATTATGTTTTTATCGATTCAGCAAATATAAATCTTTCCAAATCTGGGTTTGCAGATAATAAACAAGTACTTGAAGAAGAGGTTCCAGCATTTTCAGAAAAACAGGTTTATTCGACTTTTGTTTATAAATATTATGGAACTAACTGGGAAAATCAGCTTATAAATGTTTATTATGTTGGTAACATTTTATACCCGGATTTATTTAGTGATATAACAGTTAAAGACAAAGCTGAAGAAATCTGGAATCTGTTTTTTAATAAATCATTGGATTACGATACCGTTGTAGCTAAACAAAAAGGCGGGCCGGGGCAGGTAGATTGGTTCAACTAAAATTAAAGAGAGGCAGTGAAAATGAAAAACTGCCTCTCTATTCGCAATATCATAAATATAGAAAACAAAAAATAGTATTTCTTTTTGTCTCTATTATTTTACTTTTGTTTCTTGTTATTTTTGCAGCTTCAACTGGAAGTATTAAAATACCTTTTTCAAAGGTTCTAAATGCAATTTTTACGCTAAAAACAAATGGTACTGGACGAATTGTTTGGGACGTTCGAATGCCCAGAATTCTTGCAGCACTTTTAGTTGGTGGCGGTTTATCTTTATCAGGAACTGTTATGCAGTCTGTTTTAAGAAATCAATTGGCATCTCCTTATACATTGGGTCTTTCAAGTGCGGCTGCTTTTGGAGCTTCTTTTGCTATAATTTTTTTTGACGCAGGAACTGGAACTACATCAACAATCCTTGTAAGTAACTCTTTTGCTGTCGCTGCTTCTGCCTTTGGTTTTTGTTTATTATCTACTTTGGCAATACTTCTATTAACTGTTTTAACAAATATCTCCGCAGAGAGTATGGTTCTTGCGGGTATTGCTATCGGTTCTCTTTTTTCTGCCGGGCTTACACTAATGCAGTATCTTGCAGATAGTGTACAATTGGCCAGTATTGTTTCCTGGACTTTTGGAGATCTTGGTCGGGCCAAATGGCAGTATCTTGTTATAACCGCGTTGGCTCTTATTCCTGTTTGTTTATTGTTTTTTAATCATCGATGGGATTTCAATGCTCTTGATACAGGAGAAGAAACAGCAATAGGTCTAGGGGTAAAGACAGGTACTGTCAGAGTTCTTGGAATGCTTGCTTCCTCATTTTTATCAGCAATTATTGTATCGTTTTTTGGAACAATAGCTTTTATAGGTTTGCTTGGCCCTCATATAGCAAGGCGAATTCTTGGAAGTGACCATCGTTTTCTTCTTGTTTCATCTCCTGTAATAGGCGCGTTTATTCTGCTTGCTGCTGATACCGCTGCAAGAACTGTTTTGCAGCCTATGATTCTTCCTGTTGGTATTTTGACCTCACTTTTAGGCGGACCACTTTTTATATATCTTTTAATAGCCGGAAGGAACAAATGATCTTAGAAGTTGATAATCTTGAGTTTTCCTATAGCAATGTTGATGTTATCCGTGATGTTTCTTTTATGGTTGAAGAAGGTGAGATAGTCTCAATTTTGGGGCCTAATGGAACAGGGAAAACAACCTTGTTAAAATGCCTTAATCGAATTCTTGAACCAAAGAATGGTTGTGTTATTGTAGATGGTCATGATGCTGCCGTATTAGGGCATATAAATCTTTCACGTAAAATAGGCTGGGTTCCTCAACACGGGAATGCGTCACGAATGAAGGTTTATGATTTAATTCTTCTTGGTCGTAAACCTTATTTCAGATGGAGCCCTTCTATCGAAGATTATAAAAAGGTTGAGGAAGCAATTTGCTTGATGGGGATAGAAGAGCTTTCCATGCGCTACGCTGATGAAATAAGTGGTGGAGAGTTTCAGCTTGTGCAAATAGTCCGGGCTTTAGCGCAAAATCCAAGAGTAATTCTATTTGATGAACCTACTAGCAGTCTTGATATAGCTCATCAGCACCAGCTTATGACAAGAATAAGAACACTTATTCATTCAAGTCCCATGGCCGCAGTTTTAACAATGCATGACCTTAATCTTGCTCTGCGTTATTGTGATAAGTTTATTCTTCTAAAAGATGGTCATATTTTCGCATCTGGAGGTCGTGATATTATAAATTCTGAAAACATTAGGGAGGTTTATAATATGGAAGCAGACATCATTGAAGCTGGAGGTTTTCCTCTGGTGGTTCCAGTATAAATGAATAACAGTGAAATCTTTGATACTTTAAAATTGTTTATCAAGCTATATCCTGAAGCAGAACTACGTGATATTTATAAGAGTTTTTTTCAGGATGAGTTTGGAGCTGGTCACATAATCGATAATCCAGTTGAAGCAAGAAGTTCTTTTGACAGAGAACTTGAAGCCATGGATAGCTATGGCCGTGAAAAGGCAGTACCTTGTGGTCTTGGGCATAATTTTTGCAGGATCCCTATGGATATAATAATTGATGGAAAAGTCTCTGCTGATGAATATTTTTCTGCCTTTTCTGATGATGCAGAATCTTTTTTACTTCCTGATATTGAAGTATGGAAACAGAAGTGGCGCGGTATTTGGGATCTCATAAGCAATTTTGAAAGTTCCTTGAATAACTTTCAAAAAGATTCAGCAGAAATATTTTCCGC